>NZ_JBFUIO010000004.1:0-85053 GCF_056401835.1 Paenisporosarcina sp. P4_D4
ATTTACTACAGATGGTCCAATTATCTATTTTGAACGTATATTGAATCCAGGATTATTAACGTTGACAGTCGATGAGGAACGTTTGTCAACACATTATGTTCGCGACATGAAACCAGGAGTGTTTTCATTATCCTTTACGAATGATTTTACAAAGCGTTTAGGTAAACGTAACATAACTGTTCAAATTCATTGCGCACAGACAGGCTTTATATCCGAATTTAAATTTACGATTGAAGTTTTAAAGGAAGAAGCGAAGAAGCAAAAATCTAGTAATAAGCTTGGGTTACCTGAAATAATTGAAATTGGTCTCGATGATCGCTGGGATGGAGTAAGGGCGGAAACAGCTGCTCTATGGGATGGTGAACGTGTGGTTATTAATAAAGATAACAAGTATCTGCTAGCACACATTCGTAATTTATCAGAAGAAAGCGATATTAATTATGCAAAAGGCCTCTATCGCTATTCAATGTTATTTAGTGCCATTTCATCTAGAGCTTCATATCTAGAGGCACATCCCTCTGTTAATGAAACTGAATCAAATGACAAGTTTCTAAGTCTAGAAGAAACGGTGACTCAAGATACAAAGGCTGTTGCGCGTACCTTATTTGTAAATGAGAATTTAGCATTATCAATCCGTAAAGGCATGTAAACGAGCGGAAATGAAGAAAATTTCTAAAATCAAAGAAAATACAAAAAAGCCTAGTTCTTTGAACTAGGCTTTTTTCTTATATACACAAGCACCTCAATTGAGTAGTTATATGTAAAGCAAATTAGCCAGAAGATACTTACTTTATATTTAATTAATTTTATTCAGGACATCTACTATAGATAGGCCCACAGCTTTAGCTAGGTTTACAGGAACAGCATTACCAATTTGTTTATAAGCATTGGACATGGAACAATCAAAAGTCCATGTGTCCGGAAAACTCTGAATTCTAGCATACTCGCTAACAGTAAAAGGTCTCGTTTCATCAGGATGACATCTTTCAGTTTGCTTTTGTGCAGGTGAACAGGTTAATGTAAGTGATGGTTCATCCCATGAAAGTCTTCTGGCCATGCCAGTTCTTCCTCCTCCTGAGTAGTAACTTTTACCCATATAATCTTTGGCGATTTCTTGATCAATATCTCTCCAATATCCACCAGCAGGTACAAGATCTAAAACCTTCTTTTTAGATTCAGGATATTTAGCGCCAGCTGATTCTGGAACATTTTTTAAGATATCTCTTAACGTCAGTGTATATCCATATGGGTTTGGTAGTTGATAGGAAAGATCGTGCATTTTGGCAAGGTCATTTCTAATTCCGACAATTACAATTCTTTCTCTCTTTTGAGCTACATCATAATCTAGAGCTTTTAAAACTTTCCATTGAACTTTGTAGCCGATATCTGAGAAAACTTTTATCATAGTTGCTAAAGTTCTGCCATTATCATGATTAACAAGGCCTTTAACGTTCTCAGCTAAAAACATTTTGGGTAACATTTGCTCAAGAACTTTAGCATAGTAATAAAACATTGTTCCTCTTGCATCAGATAAACCCATCTTTTTGCCCGCATAACTAAATGTTTGGCAAGGAAATCCGCCTGATAACAAATCAACTTCACCGATGGGGGCATCAATAAAGTTTCTAATGCCCATCTCAGCTACCTCGATAATGTCTTTCTCAATTACATTCCAGTTTGGTCTATTAAACCTGAGGGTTTGACAAGCATACTTATCTAATTCAACTAAGCCTAATGTGTCAAAACCTGCCTCTTCAAGACCAAGAGCTAATCCACCTGCTCCAGCAAAAAGCTCAACAGCAGTATATTGTTTATTAGGTACTACATCCCTAATATCAACAAACTTATTACCCTCAAAGTCAGAAACATTTATAGATTCTTCGTCTTGTGAATGTTCTACTATATTTTCAATATCCTCTAAATCCATTGAATATTGTTCGTAATCTAATATTTCTTCTAGTTTAATATCTAGCACAGAACATAATTTAAGAACATTAGACTTAATAGGATTAAATTTTGAGGAGAGTAGCATAGATAGTTGGTTTTTACTTATCTCCAATTTATCAGCTAATTCTTGTTGGGTAGAAATGTCATTATTTTTCATATGCTCTCGTACTTTTTCTTTACTTATTGTATACATATCTTAACCCTCCCCGAAAGTTAAAGTATTTATTTAACTTGATAGGGTTATTGTAAATTAAATTGTACATTGGAGTCAACCAGCATTTACCTTAGAATTGAAGGGTAACAGGAGAATTAGGGTTGTATGAAAATACAAAGTTATTCTCACATCTTGTTATAACGTTTTATGATTTGTATCAAGGTATGTAGACTTAGTGAAGCTTAAGAAATATTTTAAAGCATTACTATACATTCTATTTCCTCGTAAATCTTTCTCCGAAAATTCTGGGACAGCTAAATATTTTATAGTTAAAGACTCTAGCAAGATGGGATCGTCAATATAATATAAACTTTTATTAACTAAATCATATTTCATTAAACCCTTGGAAATTGTACTAATCGCACTAGAGTATTTCCCTGTAGTACTTATAGAAAGATTAGTGTTTTTTAAAAGCCAATTAGTAAAATCAATTTTTTTTTGCATAATAACATCCTCTGTTTCAATTTTTAATTAGTAAATCTTGAGTGAAAAAATTAAGTGGATTTATTCAAATCATCACTTGAAATATATTTTTTTAGTACTAATAAGTCATCTTGAATAAAAAATTCGATGGAACTATTATTGTTAATACAAAGTAATGATCTTATTTCTAATGGCAAATTAATCCTTCCTACTACATCAACTTTTCTTGTTATAATTTTGTTATTAGATTCAGTGGATTTTTTAATCGTTTTTTTCTGAAATAGAATAATAATCACTCCCTAAAGTTATTATACATTTACAATAGGCAGGTGGCTGTCATAAATGTATAATTTTCCATAATATTAGAAGGGAGTTCTCAAAATGATCTATACAACATGTATTAAAGATATAACAAAAGATCAATTGAATGGATTTTTTGTTGGGTGGCCAAATCCGCCATCGTCTGAAGTCCATCTTAAATTACTGAAAAAAAGCTCACATGTGGTATTGGCAATTTATGAGAAATCCAATCAAGTCATCGGGTTCATCACAGCGAACAGTGATGATGTATTGTCTGCTTATATACCGTTTTTGGAAGTTTTGCCAGCTTATCAAGGACAAGGTATTGGTAAACAACTTGTCAAAGAAATGTTTAACGTATTGAGTGATATTTATATGATTGATCTGATGTGTGATGAAGACTTGATGGGATACTATGAAAAATTAGGAATGCAACAAGCACACGGAATGATACGAAGAAATTATTCAAAACAATCTGGTTTGTAAGGGGAGAACCTAATGGAGTTCGATACGTTGAAGTGGGTGCTATTAGGCATTTGCGCATTGTTGTTTGCGATTAAGTTCTATGTAAAACGAGAGTCACTTCTTTGGGGCCTGATTTTTTATGTAGGTGTGTTTGCATCAATGTCCTATTATGTATATTTCAATGACTGGGGACAGGGGTGGAAGATTGGGTTTTTGTTAATCGCATCATTTGTTTTCTGGCAACTTCTATTTAAAGAAATTGCTCAGTTCCGTCGTTTACGAACAGTCCGAACCCAAAAATGAATGAAGCAGGAATCGGCCGAAATTGCATCTTCGGCCGATTATTTTATTTAAAGAGAGTGTCGAGTCTTTAGTTACCCAAACGAACAACTACGTTAACTTTTAACCCCCATGTCCAGGACACATGGGGGTTTGTGATGTGTTTTAAAAAATAATTAGAAAATTGCAACATTTTTCCTGTCCATCGCGTCATAAATACTATAGAGATAGGGGGTAGTCGAAGATGAGGAAGAGGATTTTATTCATACTACTTTCCAGCTTGTTGGTTTTATTAGCTGCGTGTAGCGGGGGCGAGGAGAAAGCTGAAAGTTCCGAGGACAAAGCGCTTGCACCGCAGTCAGATTCCAATGAAGTAGCTACGGAAGAGTCTGAGGAATTAGCTAACAATTCAAGTTCAGGTGAAGCCAAGAAAACAGCACCTACTGTTGCAGTGGAAAGAATGATCATTCATAAGGCGATATTAAGTGTGAACGTCAAAGAATTGGATAAAGCACAAAGTAATATTCAGAAGAAAGTCGAGCAATATGGTGGATACATCGTGGAGTCTAACGTCTACCAAGAAGACGAACAAACGAGCGGCGGCAAAATGATTGTAAGGGTCCCAGAAGAGTACTTTGAAAAGTTTCTATTAGAAGCTGAAGGAGAAGCGGCAAAAGTGTTGGAACGCAATGTGACGGGTCAGGATGTCACAGAGCAATACGTGGACCTCGAATCACGAGTGAAATCAAAACGAGCGGTTGAAGAACGCTTACTGGATTTCATGAGCAAAGCACAAAAAACCGAAGACTTGCTGAAAATTTCTGCAGATTTAGCACAAGTTCAAGAAGAGATTGAAGTGATGGTCGGTAAGATGAAGTATCTTGAAAACCAGACGTCGTTCTCGACGATTGAAATCACAATGTATGAAAAGCGTGTGGTTGTTCCTGAGATAGATAGCAAAGAGTTAAATACATGGGAAAAAACAAAAAAACAATTCGAGACAAGCATGAATTCCTTACTTTCGGCATTCTCTGCATTGATTGTATTCTTCGTTGGTAACTTACCAGTTCTCGTTATTTTGACAGCCATTGGATTATTKGTCTATTTCGTCATTAAAAGAAGGCTTCGGAATGAACAGAAAAAGGTCTGAAGGTAAGGGGAGTAGTTCATGAGGAATAAGATTCTTGTGACAATGATGTTAGGTGTCGTTTTTAGTTTGATCAGCTTGTCCATCGTTCCGACAACCAGCTACGCATGTTCATGTGCTCAGCCTCCATCAGTAGAAGATGAGTTGGAACGCTCACAAGCCGTTTTTTCAGGTAAAGTACTTGAAGTGAAAGAACAAAAAAACTTTAAGGGGTATGTGAAGAAAAGAGTATTAATTGAGGTAGCAGAAACCTGGAAAGGTGTATCGGAGTCTCAAGTAATTATTACCACCGGAAGTGGTGGGGGTGATTGCGGCTATGAATTCCAGGTGGGTCAGGAATATTTAGTGTATGCGACTGAGTCTACGATGTATGGAGATAAAGCAGAGCTCGTAACAGTCATCTGTGATCGAACAACAGGGTTAAGTGCTGCACAGGAAGACTTGACCGTTCTCGGAGAAGGAAAAGAACCGACTGAACAAGTGGATTTAGTTGCAGAACAAGCGGGAATTGCCGAATCGAATGCAATGATTGCTGTTATTATTGCTGTCGGCATTGTTCTTTTAAGTTTCATCGTTTGGAAGAGGTTTAAGAAACGGTAATTCAACAAGAACCTCGTGAAAATCATACGCATATTAAAATGAACTTGGAAATTTTTCTATGCTTTATTTTTGATATAACACAGATGAAAAAAAGGGTTTTTGACCACAACTGTCAAAAACTCTTTTCCTTTTTCAACTGTATATCTTTTAACAGCGAGATGATTGCCTTGTTTTGTTCAACCTGCACGTCCGTATTGTTTTTGATGAGTCTAATCCATCGGACGACAAGGGCTCCAATGACAAGTAGGAATCCATACATAACCAACCACTCCAAATTATCCATTAGTCTACCTCCATCACTTAATTATGCAATCCCTAAAAATTGTTCCCAAAAAGACCGGAAGTCATTATTCATATTGGTTCACCTCGTTTTATCTTTGTCTAGTGGTTGGTCACTTTTGTCCATTCGTCTTCAATGGCCGCCATGATTTTATACGCACCAGACGACTTATTTGAACAAACCACAACAATGCGGGAATCATCCGGGTAATATGCCGAGTGAAAACTTACGCCTGGGTCATAGCCCATAACATGATACTTGGATACGATCTCGTCTTTTTTATTAATCCAAATCCCATAACCATAGTAGCTGCCTTCTTTTACTTGAACATGTGCCGTAAGCAGGTGATCAGTCATTTCCTTGCTAAGAATTTGATGATTCATAAGAGATTCCCAGAGAAGAGCCATATCGGTAACGGTGACATAGGCGCCGCCATCCGACCCACCTTTTGCAGGCAGTGAGTACATATTGGTTTTCCACGTTCCATCAGAATGATCGATGTATCCCCATGCCGTTCTCTCAGGTAGGGAGTCAAAAGAAAAGTAGCCCGAATCGACCATCTCAGCTTTTTTGAAAATGTATTCTTCCACATAGTCAGTGAAGGGAAATCCACTTGCCTGTTCCACAATCAACCCTAGCAAAATATAGCCGGAGTTATTGTAACTGAAACTCTCACCTGGTGGATTTTTCATCGGTTCATTTTGGAAAAGAGGAAGGAAATCCTTCAAGGTCCTGATATGGTACATTGGCGTTTTGATCCACAACTCCTCAAAATCATCCATGACTTCTTCGTCAAAATAATCAGGAACGCCCGATGTGTGGGTAAGCAAGTGATGGACAGTGACGTTGTCATCAAAATGAGGAAACTTTACATCCAGACAGTCTTTCAATTTGGAGTCGAAGGAAAGTTTTTTCTCCTCCACGAGTTTGCAGATGGCGATCGCGGTGAAGAGTTTGCATCCTGAAGCAATTCCATACCTGGTTCCAGACTGATTGTTTATTGCTTCTGCCCGATTGGCATATCCAAAGCTACGATCAATAAGAGCATTCTCGCTTTCTTTTACCAAAACGGTTCCAGAAAAATCATTTTCGCTTTGAAGGGAAACAATTCGATCCATAATCGTGTTTTTCATGTGAGATTCCTCCATTTCTTTAACTACCATTTACATTAAATTATTGCTAGTCTGCCACTCCTTAATCGCAAGGGAGCAAACAAGAATTAAGAGAGCCACCGATCTATATTTACCATGTTTCGTAAAAGTGAATGATGTATCTACTATTTATTATTCGCCAACCACCTAGTCTCTTCCTTTTTCTTTATAAGAAACTAACTAAAACGAGGGATTTCGAGGAATGGAAATGAATAGGTATGTATAGATGGGCAAGAAAAATGAAATGAGGAAACGCAATGTTGGAACAAGAGGGACCTGCATTTGTTATGTTTTCGACGGCACATCAGATCGTAATTGTGGGATTGGTTCTATTAATTGTTTTGTTATTTGCTTTCAAAAATAGATGGACGCTTCAACCTCGCAAAGCGCAACAAATAGAACGTCTTTTTGCCCTGTCCTTACTGGGCATGGATATCGCGTATTATATTTGGCTCTTTCAAACCGGAAGATGGAACTGGAGTAGTTCGTTGCCACTCGAATTGTGTAGCATCAGTTTAGCGTTGACCATGGTTCTGTTGTGGACCGGGAATAAGCATGTCTATGATTTTGTTTTCTATGCAGGAATAGGCGGTGCACTTCAAGCAATTTCAACACCAGTATTGGATTTAAGCTTCCCGCATTTCAGGTACTTCCACTTCTTTTTCACGCATTCGGGAATTGTCCTTGTAGCGCTATATTTTACATGGGTGAAAGGGTGCCGCCCTACTTTTAAAGGAATCCTCAAAACGATGCTCGCATTGAACGTATTGCTGCCAATCGTGTTTGTCATCAATGTTTTAGTTAACGGAAACTATATGTTTTTACGGACAAAACCACTGAACGGCAGTCTGCTTGATTACCTGGGACCATATCCATGGTACATCGTATCTCTTGAATTGGTGGCTTTCTTCATTTTCGTATGTTTATGGTTGGTTTTCAGAAAAAGGCGTTCAGGATAGGGGGAACTATTATTAAAAGCAAAAGAACAGGGACGCAATCGTCACGTGGTCAAGAATGGTGAGCGATCATCAGTTTATGCATAAGCCGAATCTCCTCGATATTGTTGAGGAGATTTTTTTATGTTCAATTGTAGATGAAAACAGCTGAATCCTCCTCTACGAAACTTATGTTCGCCATCATCTTTACCCCGCTCCAATATCATTGACTTTGCATAGTTTACCCCCTAAACTACTATTATTGGTTTAGGGGGTAAACTATTATGGATGAAAGAATAAAAGAAGCGGTATCACTCTTTGAAGAGGTACTCATATATGGGACTGAACGCGTCATTCGAAGTGTGGATGACCCAATATGGAAAGAATATTCACCTGAACAAATTCAAGTATTGAAACTGATTTACAAAGAAGGGGAAATAACATCAAGTCGACTCGCCATTTTGCAAGGCGTACATAAAAGCGCCATATCCAATCGTATAAAAAAACTGATGGAAAAAGAGTTGATTGACACAAAGCCTTCAGGAGATAAGCGAGAGAAGATTCTTGTGCTGACGAGTTTAGGGGAAGATGTCATCAATGAATCAGACCGAGTATTGCATGAATATATTGGAAAATTGATGTCCAATCAAGTGGATGATCGGGAAATTGACCAATTTTTAGTGACGTTCCGCAAGTTAAGAGAAATTTTGAAAATGAATGGAGTCTGACGAATGAAAACGATATTAAAATGGAAATGGCCAATCACCATCGGTTTACTCGCCATCACGATTCTCTTATTTATCATCGCCCCAAATTTGACGAAACAAGCGGAAGAAGCGGGCTCAATCCAGCTGTCTGGAGAGGCGTCGTCACAAAAAGCCGCCAAAATGTTGGCGGATGCAGGCGAAAGTGACCAAACGATTTCCGTTGTTGTGGAACTTGATAAAGCACTGAGGGATGTTGACCGTGAACAATTGGGCAATATGGCGAAGAAAATCTCAGCACTTTCAGAAACGGTGACCAGTGTCTTAAATCCCGTTGAAAGTGAAGAGCTCGAGAGTCAACTCGTTTCGGAAGATAAAAAAACAGTACTTATTCCCATTACAGTGGATGGGTCTGATGAAGAAGTTAATGAGGTTGCACAAGAAATTCGCGATTCGATCATTCCTTCAGACATGACAGCTTACGTGACAGGCGAAGCCATCATCAACAATGATGTTAATAAAAGTGCGCAAGAAGGCTTAAAGCGGACAGAGCTTATTACAGTTGTGTTGATTTTTGGTTTGTTGCTTGCTGTTTTCCGTTCGATTGTCACGCCATTCATTCCTTTGGTGGCAGTGGGTCTTACGTATTTATTGAGCCAATCACTTGTGGCATTTTTCATCGATTGGTTTGGTTTCCCGGTTTCTAACTATACCCAGATTTTCTTGGTGGCGATATTGTTCGGGATTGGAACGGACTACTGTATTTTACTGCTGAGCCGTTACAAGGAAGAATTATCTGCAGGTCACTCGGTAGAAGAAGCCATTGTAAACACCTACAAAACTGCCGGCCGTACGTTACTGATCAGTGGTCTTGCTGTATTTATTGGGTTCTTCGCGATAGGTTTTGCGGATTTCCCAATATTTAAATCGGCCGTTGCCGTTGCGGTAGGGATAGCGGTTCTATTGCTCGTATTGTTTACGATTGTGCCAGTGTTTATGTTGGTATTGAAAGAAAAACTATTCTGGCCTTCGAAAAAATCGGCAGCGCACCACGACAGCGGCTTATGGGGATGGATGAGCAAGCTTTCCGTCAATCGCCCGGTTCTATCTATGCTGGTTGTCGCAATTATTACGGTTCCTTTGTTGCTGACATACGATAACTCCTTGTCATTTAACACAGTGGATGAAATCGGCAGTAACTATGAATCGGTTAAAGGCTTACGCGCCATAGAAAATGGCTTTGGCAAAGGGGACTCGTTGCCAGTTCAAGTCATTATTGAATCGGATGAGAAGCTAGCAAACGAAGAAATGATTCCGTATGTGGAGAGTTTAAGTCAACGCTTTGAACAAATCGAAGGTGTTGAGAAGATTAGAACAGTCACCCGACCTACTGGGGAAATGATCGAAGACTTATATGTCGATCATCAACTTGGTTTGATGGCGGATGGATTAACGGAAGCTCGCGAAGGACTCACTGAAATTGGAGCGGGTCTTGAGCAAATTCAAAGCGGATTGGCTGGAGCTGGCAATAGTGGTGGACTTGGAGAAGTTGCGGCAGGACTTGGTCAGCTAAACGACCAGTTGGCACTGACAACACAAGGGTTACAACAGACCGGTAATGTGCAACAAACAGTCGGTGCTTTGACGGCCATCAGTGGTCAACTTGGTCAAATTCAGCAAGGCCTTGCCGGAGCAAGTGGCGGCGGTAAAGGATTATCTAAGGTAACTGAGGGGCTTGCAGCTTCCAATAAGGGTCTAACACAAATTGCAGACGGACTTACGGAAGTCAGCGACATGATGAAGGCGATGAGTGAAAGTGATAGTGTGCGTGATACTGGACTGTATATTCCTGCAGGTACACTTGAAAGTGAAGAATTTTCTCAAGTATTGGACAGATATACATTCGCTGATGGCAAAGGGATAAAAATGGAAGTAGTCCTTTCGGATGACCCATATTCTCCTGAAGCCATTAAAACTGTGCAACGCTTGAAAGACGCAGTGGCATCAGAAGTAAAAGGAACACCGTTTGAAGATGCAAGCATTGCTTTTGGTGGTATATCGAGCGTAAATAGTGATTTAGCGGATATCTCTTCAAGCGATTTTTCAAGCACTGTCATGATTATGTTGATTAGTTTGTTTGTCGTCTTGACGATCTTATTCCGTTCCATGATCATGCCATTGTTCATGATCGGTTCGTTATTGCTGACGTACTTTACGTCAATTGCCATTGCTGAACTGATTTTCGAGAATCTACTTGGATATGACGGCATCAGCTGGGCTGTTCCATTCTTCGGTTTCGTCATGCTGATTGCACTTGGAGTCGATTATTCCATTTTCCTTCTCGACCGGTTCCGAGAAGAGGCGGAAAGTGGTTTGTCTGTTCGAGAAGCTATGCGTATTTCGATGGCCAAAATGGGAACGGTCATCATCACGGCAGCCATTATATTAGCAGGTACATTTGGTGCCATGATGCCTTCAGGGGTTCTGAGCCTGATGCAAATCGCGTCCATCGTGGTTATTGGATTATTGCTGTACGGTTTGATTGTCTTGCCATTACTCATACCGGCCATTACCGTATCGTTTGATCGTGGTGTATGGTGGCCGTTCGGCATTAAAAAGAAAAAATAGCTGTAAGAAAAGCCCTTCGAATTATTCTCGAAGGGCTTTTTGATTTACTATGACATTGTTTATCGTACATTTGCGCGAGCCGCATGTTCCGCATGAGCCAACAAGTATGAAAACCAAATACTTGTGTGTCTCACGCTTCAAAAGTGCTGCTCCTGCGGTTACTCGTCGCAAAGAATCGGTCCAAATCAAAACCTTTGGCCCGCTTCTTTCCTGCGGAATAACGGGCAGGCAAGAACCCGCAACGAGGACAAAGGAGCGAAGGCTAAGAACGCCACCTCGTGTGGCAACGCCTTCGTGACCAACATCCTGTTGGCCCGAGCCGATTCATTTCTCTATTTAAAAGAGAATAAATTTACAACCCAATCGGCAATTGAAAGAGCAGGAAATTGCCTGTCCATTGTTGACTTTCAATGAATACTTTTTCATTGCCCTTTTCAAACAAATAGCTGGAGCCGTTCTGTTCGACAAATTCCCATCCATTCTTTTTCATTCGCTGCTTGAGGGAATTAAGTGCCACATCGAGGGAATCATCCGTTACAAGCCAAACAAAGCCGTCTTGCTGTGCCACTTTAGAAAGCGGCAATTCCGATGAGACAGCAAGTTTTGCGACTTCCTGCTTGGTTTTATTAGAAAATGGAAGCTCGGGATAATGAAATTTAGTTGACAGAGCAGCATATACCGCAAGAAGGAACAGTATGACAAACAGAAGTATCCACTTTTTCATCTCAAAACCCATCCCATCCATCACGAAATTAATAGTTACTTATTAGACTCTAAAACCCACTCAAAAGTTCCAACATTTCACTAAATTACCAAACAAATTAACTGAAACTTCATCTTTGGAATTTCGTATAGTAGCTAAGGGAGTGATGGGCTATGTGGTCAACGTTTCAACAAAGACAATCGGAGCTAAAACTATTAATCAATGAACAAGAACGCTTGCAAAAGAAATTAGCTTCTCTTCAAACGGAAATCCTGGAACACACACACAAACGAAATGAACTCGAAAGTAAGCTGACAAAAGAACAACGGGATGTCGCAAAATTGGATGAGTTTTCATTTTCCAACGTGATGAGAAAGTGGAAAGGGACGCAGGAAGATGTCCGTGATCAAGAAATGGCTGAAGCAGCTTCAATAGAATTGAAGTGGAACGAAGCGGTGAAGGTGGTTCGAGACCTGGAAGTAGAATCAGCTATCATTCGTCAAGCATTAGCAGATGTACAGTTCCAAGACCTTCATGCGAACTGGCAACAGTTAATGATTGAAAAAGAGCGATGGTTGCGAGTCAATTCCCCGCAAGATAAAGCGGTGATGGAAGAACTGTATGACCGCAAAACAGTTGTCCAAACGATGCTTCGTGAAATCGAAGAAGCACGGGATGCAGGAAGTAGAGCAAATGTACTTTTATCCAAAGCAATTAGTCAGCTCGAATCTGCCCGCAACTATTCAACATGGGATACGTTTTTGGGTGGCGGAATGATTGTGACTGCGATGAAGCATAGTGCAATCGATGACTCAGAAGATATGATTCATAAAGCACAAATGGCTCTCCATCGCTTCAGAACGGAAGTCAAAGATGTGCAGGCACTTGAAGCCAATTCTTTTATCGTGGAACGCGGAGAGTTTATCAAAATGGCCGATTACTTTTTTGATGATATTTTCAGTGAGTGGACCATTCATTCACGAATATCCAGATCTCAAGGGAACTTGCAAAATACGGTAAAAGAAATCATGAAAGTCATGAACTCATTAGCCGGCAAAAAGCATGTATTGGATGCTGAACTGGTTGACATTGAAGAGAGAAGAAAACAATTAATCGAAGCGTAAGGAAGGTATTTTGACTATTGTCACGAAAGATACTTAAGAGGAAAGAAATCTTAAGGAGGAAAATTATGTATCATACAATTGATGAGTTTTTAACTGAATGGACTTACGAGAGTGACTCTACCCAACAAATACTGGACTTGTTTAACGATGATTCGTTAGGAACAAGAGTCAAAGAAGGAGAGCGTTCGTTAGGTTTCCTTGCTTGGCATACGATCGTTTCTATCAATGAAATGATGTCACGTGTCGGACTGAAGTTTGAAGCACCACATCACGATGCACCAATGCCGGAATCAGCAGCAGAAATTGCTGCTGGATACAAACAGGCGAACATGGCATTCAAAGAAGCCATTCGTTCACAATGGACGGATGCCAATCTTTCTGAAGAACACGACATGTATGGAGAAATGTGGACGAATGCTACTACACTGAACGTTATCGTTAAGCACCAAATCCACCACCGCGGCCAAATGACAATGTTGATGCGCCTGGCAGGACTGCCGATGATCGGAGTGTATGGTCCATCCCGTGAAGAATGGACATCCTATGGGGGCGACGTTCCAAAATAAGGTAAACAAAAGCAACTTCGAAAATGGAGTTGCTTTTTTGTATGCGAAAATCGATGTTCGCCTCATCTATTGAATGACTTTCCAACCTAACGTGGTCATAACCACTTGGCATGCCATATACCTAAAGTAAGTCAATTTTGGGAGATGGAATTATGGTGGTTTGGATTGATGTAAATGTAAGTAAACGCCAACTGAAACTTTACGATGCCAGTAGATTGCTGAAAACATATCCGATAGCAGTCGGGAAAATGTTAACACCTACACCAAGAGGAAATTATATTGTTGTGAACAAAGAGTATGACCCAGGTGGCCCATATGGGGTGTTATGGATGGGTTTATCTAAACCACATTACGGAATACACGGCACAAATAATCCCTCGTCCATTGGCAAGAAAGTTTCGCACGGGTGTATTCGGATGTATAACGATGACGTAACGGAGCTCTCATCCTTCGTGCCAATCGGAACAAATGTCTATATACATGCTTGAAGAAGAACAAAAAAAGCCCTCACAAGGGGCTTTTTTGATGTCTATATATGATTGATGGAAATTAAACGGGTACGTTTGCTTCTTTCTTAAAGACAGTTATTTTTCCGTTATCCGTAGAAAGTTGAACCGTATTCGTGCCACTTCCGAAAGTCGTGCGGGAATTCTTCTCCCCAAACACATCAATTTTTCCATGGTCAACCCTTGCACGAATCGAAACATCTGTCGGATTATTTTCAGTCGCAACCGATATGCTGCCATTGTCCGTTTCCAAATCAATCATGCGGTCAAGGCTCGTTGTTAAAAGTGAAATCTGTCCGTTATCCGTTCTTCCGGTAATATTTCCGTTCACATATTCCATGATGATTCGTCCGTTATCTGTTTCTGTGTGAACCTGTTCGGCATCTACATTCCGCATTTCAATTCTGCCATTGTCCGTCTCGGTAGTTAGTTTGTCGACTTGAACGTTATCGATTGCTATACGGCCATTATCTGTTTCAACGTCCAGAACCATTGCTGCAATTTCTTTTATTTCAATGCTTCCATTGTCAGAAGTTGCTTTCACTGTTTTTCCAAGAACTTTTATCGCTACAATGCCTCCATTATCTGTCTTCATGGAAATAGCTGTATATAGTTTTTTGGGGAGAGCCACATTGACCTTTACGCCTTTGAAGATCTGAAGAAATCCAAAGAATACAAATTTAGGGGCTTTTAGGTCAATCGATAATGTGTCTCCAATGACGTCTGCTGTTAATGCTAATTTTTCATGCGGGTTTACTAGCTCAATAGTGGTGACATCTGAATCAGATGGATATACATGTAAAGAGCCAATTTTGATGTTCATGGCAACTTTTGTGAAGTTATCATTCGTTATAAGAATCTTTTTCGCGTCTGTATTTGTATCAATTTTCTCGGGCACATAATTGGCAAGAAGCTCTTCAGCAATTTCTTTTGGAGAGCCAAGGGACGCGGCAATTTCGCTATCAGATTTACCATCTACACGTCCATCCGTAAAATACTCTTTAATATCCTGGAAAATATCGTTTCTTTCATCGGAAGGAAGTTTAGTCAAAGCCATTTCAAGTTCATTTAGAAATTGTTGTTCCGTCATCTTTTACACTCTCCTCAATTAAAGTATTCACGCCGTTTGTGAAGCTTTTCCATTCATTTAACTGTTCCTGTAAATATGTTCTGCCTAAATCGGTCAGTTTGTAATATTTACGGGAAGGACCTTCTGTAGACTCTTGTAAATAAGTAGTGAAATAACCTTCCTTGGTCAGACGTCGCAATAACGGATATACAGATCCCTCGGAAATTGAGATTTGGTCCGAGATTTTTTGTACAAGTTCATACCCATATCGATCTTTTTGATCCAATAACACAAGGACGCAAAGATTAAGTACGCCTTTCTTGAATTGAATATTCACCTTAAACCCCCTCCTTCCACTACTAGACAATATGCAGTACTGTTAAGAACAATATATCATGCAGTATTATTCTATGCAAGGTACTGAAAAATAATTATTTTTTTGTGAAAGGGTCTTTGAGATTTTTCAAAAGTTCTTGCTTATGAAGAGAGCAGACATGACAATGTACGTATATTCTTTACCTGTACCTAAAGTGTTTATGGGCACTTTTTATAGATGTTTGTGCGAATGATAAGTAATGGAAGAAGGGGGTTTCTTTATGCATGTATACGTTCTGACGAAGGACTCACTAGAAGCACAAGGAATAAAATGGATGATTTCTTCGCAGTTGCGAGATGTTTTTGTGGAATTGGGGGACTCAGTCACTACTCTACAAAAAGATATGGTTTCCAGGGAATTTGATATTTATATTATTGATATGGACTTATGGTCTGCCTCGGAAGAAAGTATCCTGCCTTCAGGAGCGAGGTGGCTAGGGGTATCCTCAGATCGAACGTTTCAAACTGCATACCGTGCACTTAAACATAAAGCGGAAGATTTATTGTTCCGTCCTTTCCAGCCCGAACATCTGATTAAGCATATCCAGCAAACGCGTTTTCGTGTGCGCAACGAAAAGAAAGGGATTCCTCAACTGGATGCATATCAAGAATCGAATTTTACATATGAAGATTTATTGTTGGCGAAAACGTACCCAAGGACTTCTGTACTCTTAAGTGCAATTGTTCCTGCGAGCCGGGAAGAGGGAACGCAATTGGTGAAATCGCTGGAAGAGTTCGCATTCCCCTCGCATTTTGAACTATTTCCGTTTACTGATTTTATTGTTGTTGTACACCGACTACCTGAACTTGAAAGCATGCAGGAAGCCTATCTGGCGTTTTATGCGTCTTGGAAACGCCAATCCAATACACTATTGTCCATTTACTTATACGAATCACCTGGCGACCAAGATATTCGTTCACTTTATCAAAAAATGCGTCGCTTCCAAGAACGTGTTTTTTATGATGGCTATGATATTTTATCCGTTGAAGCTGAAGATTTATCGTGGTGTGAAATGGATCCGTTTTTGTCTCCCATAGAGCAACGCATGTGGATTGAAATGCTAGGAAAACAGGACGTTAAAGCAATTCGTCAATGGTTGGAGCAAGATTTTCTAACCCTTGAAGCACCTTACCCGGATCCTGAAATGGTGCGAATCCGTTTGACTAGTGTTCTTGCGCAAATCAGAAGATATATGTCGGCCAATTCGATTCAAAATCCCCCCCTTGAAAAACAGTACCATCAACTATTTCAAGACATCATCCGCGAGCCGGTTATGTATCACATCATTCAAAGCTTTGGTGACTTCACAGCGGATTTGATGAAAGTAACAAGTTTAGTGGAATCAGGGACGTCTAATTTCTCAGATAGAGTAAGAATGATGATGGAATCAAATTATTGGGATTCGAATTGGAACTTGGCGGCTTGTGCAGATGCTTTGCAAATGAATAAAAGCACATTAAGTCGAAGGTTTTCGAAAAGTACAGGCAAGAATTTCAGGGAAACGCTACAAGAAATTCGCCTTGGAGAAGCAAAACGATTATTAAAAGAAACAAACGCAACTTTAGAAGAAGTATCGAGATTGGCGGGTTTCACACATCAATCTTATTTCAATGCGAAGTTCAGAGCATCAACTGGGAAAACCCCAACCCAGTATCGATTTAATTGGGGAAGATGAATCGAGTTTTTCGATTATAAATTAGTTTCTCTGGTTATATCATTAGTTGTCTATTTGGAGAAAAAAGTATTTTACAAGGCCGATTATCCAATCGGTCTTTTTTGTATGTAAAAATGATTGAAACGGGAATAAATTATAAAAATCTTTTCAAATCAAAGAAATAATTCAATAAAACATAAATAATAAACTAAATTATAAATAAATTATCAGAACTTTCACGATACAATGAAACTATTAATAAGGGGGCGAATGAAAATGAAAGCGAATACAACTGAACGAGTTATCCAATATAGAGGAACAGAATTGAACACGAAAGGCTGGCAACAAGAAGCCGCACTTCGTATGTTAAACAACAATTTACACCCAGACGTGGCAGAGCATCCTGAAGATTTAGTGGTATACGGAGGAATCGGTAAAGCTGCGCGTAACTGGGAAAGTTACGACGCTATTGTGCGCTCATTAAAAGAGTTGGAGAACGATGAAACCTTGCTGGTTCAATCCGGAAAACCGGTAGCGATTTTCAAAACTCATACAGATGCACCACGTGTGTTGATTGCCAATTCGAATATTGTGCCAGCGTACGCAAACTGGGAAACGTTCCATGAGCTAGATAAAAAAGGCTTGATGATGTACGGCCAAATGACAGCAGGTAGCTGGATTTATATCGGATCACAAGGGATTGTCCAAGGAACATATGAAACATTTGCTGAACTGGCAAAACAACATTTCGGAGAATCTTTGAAAGGTACCATTACATTGACAGCTGGTCTTGGTGGAATGGGCGGTGCTCAACCATTAGCAGTAACAATGGCTGGCGGAGTTTGTATCGGTATTGAAGTAGACGAGACGCGTATCGATCGACGTATTGAAACGCGCTATACTGACGTAAAAACAGATTCGTTGGATGAAGCAATCCGTTTAGCGGAAGAGGCAAAAGCGGAAGGAAAAGCGTTATCGATTGGGTTGCTTGGCAATGCCGCAGACGTCTTACCGGAAATGATCGCACGTGGCTTTATTCCGGATGTGTTAACGGATCAAACTTCTGCACATGATCCATTGAACGGCTATATCCCATCAAAAATGTCATTGGAAGAAGCAGCGAAGCTCCGTTCAGAAAACCCGACGGAGTACGTCAAGCTTTCTAAAGCATCGATGGCGAAGCATGTTTCTTCAATGGTAGAGATGATGGACAAAGGCGCCATTACATTTGATTACGGCAACAACATCCGTCAAGTGGCAAAAGATGAAGGGGTTGAACGTGCGTTTGACTTCCCAGGATTCGTTCCAGCTTACATTCGACCACAGTTCTGTGAAGGTAAAGGGCCATTCCGTTGGGTAGCACTTTCTGGTGACCCGGAAGATATCCGCAAAACAGACGAAGTGATTTTACGCGAATTTAGCTACAACAAGCATTTATGTAACTGGATTAAAATGGCTCAGGAGAAAATTCAGTTCCAAGGCCTTCCTTCACGCATTTGTTGGTTGGGATACGGCGAACGTGCACGTTTCGGGAAAATCATTAACGATATGGTAGCAAGCGGCGAATTGAGTGCGCCAATCGTTATCGGACGTGACCATTTGGACTCAGGATCAGTAGCTTCACCGAATCGTGAAACCGAAGCAATGAAAGACGGCTCGGACGTTGTTGCGGATTGGCCGATTTTGAACGCGATGGTCAATGCAGTGGGCGGCGCGACATGGGTATCCGTTCACCATGGCGGTGGTGTAGGCATGGGCTATTCCATTCATGCCGGAATGGTCATTTTAGCGGACGGTACAAAAGAAGCAGAAGTTCGTCTGGAACGTGTATTAACAACTGATCCAGGAATGGGTATCGTCCGTCACGTCGATGCAGGCTATGATTTGGCGATTGAGACTGCGCGTGAAAAAGGCGTCAACATTCCGATGCTAAAGGGGTCTGAAGCATGATTCCGGTTTGGATAAAAAATGCAGCACAACTTGTAACGGTAGCCGGTGAAAACGGCCCCCGAGTTCGAGAAGGAATGTCTGACCTCGGGTTGATCGCAGATGGCAGTGTGTGGATGGAAAATGGAAAAGTAGTGGCGGTGGGCACGACGTCTGAGCTTGAAGCTTTATATGGCACACGTGCCCATGAAGCGGATATTATCGATGCAACAGGGCGTTTGGTGACACCGGGTCTGGTCGATCCGCATACGCACATATCATATGGAGGAAGCCGCGAACGTGAATTCGAAATGCGTCTCGAAGGTGCAACGTACATGGAAATCATGAATGCTGGTGGCGGTATTCATGCGACAACACGTATGACACGAGATGCGTCAGAAGACGAACTGGTGGAACAAACAACGCGCCGCCTAGACTCGTTCCTTGAGCATGGCGTGACAACCGTGGAAGGCAAAAGTGGCTATGGACTAGATTTGGAAACGGAATTGAAACAACTGAGAGTGATGAAACGATTGAATGAAAGTCATCCGATTGACTTGGTTCCAACGTTTATGGGCGCTCATGCAGTCCCTCAGGAATATAAAGGACAAGAAGACGAGTACATCGATCTTTTGGTAAATGACATGTTGCCGAAAGTTGCGGAAGAAAAATTAGCTGTTTTTAACGATGTTTTTTGTGAAGTCGGAGTATTCACACCGGAACAGTCCGAACGAATTTTAGAAGCAGGCAAAAAACTCGGCTTGATTCCCAAAATTCATGCTGATGAAATTGAGTCTTACGGTGGCGCGGAACTGGCTGCCAAAGTTGGTGCAATTTCAGCGGAACATCTATTGAAAGCATCTGATGAAGGTGTGCGTTTAATGGCTGAAGCAGGCGTCATTGCCTGTCTTTTGCCAGCGACCGCTCTGTATTTACGTGAAGAAGCAGCAAAAGGCCGTGCGATGATTGATGCAGGTGTAGCCGTAGCCATCTCAACAGACTGCAATCCTGGTTCGTCACCAACGACTTCGATGCCTTTGGTCATGAATTTGGCCTGCATCTCTATGCGTCTAACTCCTGCAGAAGCATTGGTTGCCGCAACGATGAACGCTGCGTGTGCCATTGGCATGCAAGAGAATGTCGGTTCATTGGAAGCGGGCAAACAAGCGGATGTCGTAATGTGGAATGTATCCAATTACCAGGAGCTGCAATATCTTTTCGGCGTGAATCACGTTGGTTCGGTGTGGAAAAAAGGTGTACAGGTGGTGGGTTAAATGAAACATTTACAACTGCCTGAATGGTCATGGCGCGATGCTTCCGGAGATTTCGTACATCAGTGGGTAAAACCGCTTGCTGAACAGTCTCCGGACATGGTGATTTATGGCGCGCCCATTTCCCGCTCTTCAATCAGTGTTTCCGGCGCTTCCTTATATCCAATGGAATTCCGCAAATTGTGGAAAGGGTTCTCCACGTATAACTTAGATGAGGACTTGGATTTATCTAGCTACATCGTTCGTGATGCGGGAGATGTCGTTATGCATACGACCGATATTTTAATGTCACATGAACGCATTGAAGACACTACATATGAATTAGTCCGCACATTTGAACAATCAACTACATGTTTAATTGGTGGCGATCATTCTGTAACTGCATGTGCGGTAAGAGGTCTTAAGAAGGCCTACCCAGACGAGCGGATTGGCATTTTACAACTAGATACACATTTAGATGTGCGCGACCCGGCCGATTTGGGACCTGCAAATGGTACACCCATTCGTCAACTGATTGATGGGGGCACTGTCTACGGGGAAGATGTCGTCAATATTGGTCTTCACGGGTACTTCAACGCAGCACCATTGGTGGCTTATGCGAAGGAACACGGTATTCGAATGATTACTTTACGTAAAGCACGTGAGCTAGGGGTGGCTCAGTGCGTCGAAGAACAATTAAAGGAATTAGCACAACGAGTGGACCGTGTTTATGTAACTGTCGATATGGATGTGTTGGACATTGCAGTCGCACCGGGTGTTCCCGCTTCTACACCAGGAGGCATGACGGCGGAAGAGTTATTCCAAAGTTTAGTGCGGATCGGCCAACAGGATGCGGTTCGACATATCGATTTTGTCTGTCTGGATCCAACACGAGATGTACCGACAAGTGCCACGGTCAAAACAGGAGTGTATGCATGGTTGGAATTTATCACGGGGAGAGTTCTATCACAAAGGGGGATTTAATATGCAACAAGTGGGAGAACGTTCAAAAATACGTTCAAGTACGGGAATGTGGAAGTTTTTTGTATACAGTTTTATTGGTGCGTTCATGTTTTTCGTGCCGGTCACAATTGGTGAAAAAAATTCAATCATGCTTGACCACATCGTGTCATGGATTCAAGCAAATGCAACTGGGGTTTTACCATATTACTCATTAATACTTATTCTAGCTGGTGCATTATACCCGTTTTACTCGGGGACTTGGAAAAAATCGACCGTCAACATGGTGTTTTCATTCTTTAAAATCATAGGTTTAGTCGTTGGGATTATGATTGTTTTTGGATTTGGTCCGGCGTGGTTATTTGCTCCTGATATGGGACCATTCTTGTTCGATAAATTAGTCATTTCCGTAGGTTTATTAGTCCCAATCGGGGCGGTATTTTTAGCATTATTAGTAGGTTATGGATTACTTGAATTTATTGGGGTTCTCATGCAACCGATTATGCGACCAATTTGGCGAACACCAGGTCGATCTGCAATTGATGCAGTAGCTTCTTTCGTTGGTTCATATTCATTGGGCTTGCTAATAACGAATCGTGTTTATAAAGAAGGGAAATACACAGCACGAGAAGCAGCAATTATTGCAACGGGCTTCTCGACTGTATCTGCTACGTTCATGGTTATCGTTGCGAAAACACTTGGCTTAATGGATATGTGGAATTTGTACTTTTGGGTAACACTAATCGTCACGTTCATCGTGACGGCAATTACAACTCGCATCTGGCCGCTGAATCGTATTAAAGACGATTATTATGAAGGCAGTGTGCCACAGCCAGAGGTGAAACCTGAAGGAAGTCGCTTGACAGCCGCTTGGAATGAAGCGCAGGAAACCGTTAAACAATCACCTAGTTTACTTGCGAACATATGGGAGAACTTGCGAGACGGTTTATTAATGGCTATGGCGATTTTACCATCAATTTTATCAATTGGATTACTTGGTTTAGTGTTAGCAGAATTCACGCCGATATTTGACTGGATCGGTTACATCTTCTATCCGTTCACCTACATTTTGCAGCTTCCTGAACCGATGCTAGTCGCAAAAGCAAGTGCACTTGGAATAGCTGAAATGTTCCTACCTGCATTGCTGGTTGTGAAATCGGGGATGATTGTAAAATTCGTAATTGCGGTTGTATCTATATCGTCCATCATTTTCTTCTCTGCAGTTGTTCCTTGCATCGTGGCAACAGAAATTCCGATTTCAATACCGAAATTAATCGTTATCTGGGTTCAACGTGTCATTCTGACTTTAATCATTGTTACGCCGATTGCTTTCATGCTGTTTTAATAGAAGTGCCATCCTTGCATAAAAGGATGGTACTTTTTTGTGTAACAGGAGCGTAGCGGAAATAAAAACCATTAATCATGTCTCTAAAAGTAACTAGGATGTGAGACGTGTTTGAGCGATAATCTTGCTCGTTTGATTGATAAATTTTCACAAACTCAAAGTAGGCGGTGAAATCGTCACACTATCCAAGTATACTAGTCAATAAGATTAATAATATCTGAATATTCTTGCTATAATTTTCACTTAAGAAATAGCTTTTTATTTTAGAAAAAACGGAACGAAAGCATATGAATTGCACACTTCCTATCTCCCCTTATATAATAAAGTCAAAGTTAGTCAAAGTCAGGTACATGGTGCATCCTATTGGGATGCCCACGTGAAATATAGCCACTAACCTTAATCGCACTCAGAGTTAATTGATCAGGAGGTGATTGCATGCGGAATATATCAGATATTATTGAAGGGTATTTAAAGAAAGTTATCGAATTAGATGAAAAAGGGCATGTTGAGATAAAGCGCAGTGAGATTGCGGAGCAGTTTCAATGTGTGCCTTCACAAATTAATTATGTGATTAATACGCGCTTCACCGCTGACCGTGGTTACCTCGTTGAAAGTAAGCGGGGGGGCGGGGGGTATATTCGAATAGTTCGGGTACGCGCTCATACGAAGGCTGATTTAATTGAAACCATTCTGGCAAGTTTAGAGCGTGGAGCTTCTCAAACGATGACGGAAGATATTATCTTTCGTTTAATCGATGAGAATGTAGTGACGAAGCGTGAGGCGAAAATGATGCTCGCGGCACTCGATCGTACAACCCTCAATACCCCATTGCCGCATCGAGATGAATTGCGTTCACGCATATTGCAAGCGATGCTTATGACATTCAAGTATGAACAGTTAAAGTGAGGCGAGCGCGAGATGATTTGTGAGAATTGTAAACATCGTCCGGCAAAAGTTACCGTGACGCAAATACAAAATGGAGAACAGGTGCAACGACATTATTGTGAGGTCTGCGCAAAAAATTTCCATCCGTTTCATTTGGATTTTCAGCAGGATCCACTTTCGCTACATCAGTTATTGTCCAATTGGTTTGGCGTCCCGGAAAGCAAACAAGTGCAACAAAAACCTCAACCAGAAGCTAAGACATGCAGTTCATGTGGATGGACATTCCGACAGTTTTTAAACCAAGGGAAGTTTGGGTGTGCACATTGTTATGAAAGTTTTCACGAACAATTACCGGACGTCTTCAAAAAATTGCACAACGGCAATGTGAAACATGTGGGAAAAGCGCCAGGTACATTTGGCCAAACACTGCAATTAAAAAAACAAATTGAAGCAATTCGCACGTCCATGCGCACGGCGATTGAGATTGAAAATTTTGAAGAGGCGGCACGACTTCGGGATGAAGCTCGCTCGTTAGAGGAACAGCTGAAAAGCGGAGGTGAAAACCGCGATGTCCATTGAACGTTTTCTAAATAATTCCGTTACAAGTTGGATGGCCGGCGAGGGAGAGCATGCAGATATCGTGATGAGCACGAGAATCCGGCTCGCCCGAAATTTAACAGGTTACCGATTTCCACTTTCTTTTACGGAAAATGAAGCGCTGCAAGTAGATCAAGCGATTTCTTCAGTTTTACTTGATGCAGAAGCGGAACTTGAGTCGACCTTTTCGTATATAGATATAAAAGAGCTATCTGCGCTCAATCGGCAAGTGCTGGTTGAAAAGCATTTAATCAGTCCGAAATTGGCTCACTCGGAAATAGCAGGGTCCGTTTTATTATCAGATGATGAAGCGGTCAGTGTGATGGTCAATGAAGAAGATCATATTCGCATACAATGTATTTTCCCGGGAATGCAGTTAAACGAAGCATGGCGTCAGGCAAACCATATAGATGACGTCCTTGAAAAAGAACTGCCCTATGCATTTGATGAACAGTTTGGCTATTTAACGAGTTGTCCGACGAATACGGGCACTGGCCTACGGGCATCGGTGATGATGCATTTACCAGCACTCACGATGACAAAGCAAATGGATCGTATTGTAACGGCGATTACACGTCTCGGGATGGTCGTACGCGGCATCTACGGAGAAGGTAGTGAAGCCCTCGGCAATGTGTATCAAGTATCAAATCAAACAACTCTCGGGAAATCAGAAGAAGATATCTTAACTGATTTGCAAAGCATCACTGAACAAATTATTCAAAAAGAACGTGAAGCAAGAGCGGCTCTCTTACATACGAGACCGAATGTATTGGAAGATCGTCTGTATCGTTCACTTGGTGTTTTGACGTATGCACGGCTTTTAACAACAGAAGAAGCGGGACGCTGTTTATCAGACGTGCGTCTTGGCATCGATCTAGGTTTGATTAAAGGTGTCGATGTTTCAATTTTGAATGAATGCATGGTTTTCATGCAACCAGGTTTTTTACAGAAGTATGCAGATACGTCCCTGCAACCCGAAGAACGCGATGTGTTTCGGGCAAAGTTGTTTAGGGAACGGTTGCAAGTAGACAATAATTTAGACAATGAAGGAGAGGAACCTCATGATGTTTAATCGATTTACACAACGCGCACAAAAAGTACTCCAATTAGCTCAAGAAGAAGCCATTCGTATGAAGCACGAGTCAATTGGTACTGAACATATATTATTAGGCTTAATTCGAGAGGGTGGCGGAATTGCTGCAAAAGCAATGGAAGCAATCGAAGTCAGCCCGCAAATGATTGAAGAAGGCATTGAAGAACTGGTAGGAATGGGAACTGGTGACGTAGGTCCAATCGTTCATTACACACCACGTGCGAAGAAAGTCATTGAGTTATCAGTAGACGAATCGCGTAAACTGGGCCATTCATACATCGGCACAGAGCATTTATTGCTGGCATTGATTCGCGAAGGTGAAGGTGTAGCGGCTCGTGTGCTTAACAATTCAGGTGTCAGCTTGAATAAAGCACGTCAACAAGTGCTGCAATTACTGGGTAGCAACGATCATGTTCAAGCGAACAGCGGAAACAATCCTGCTGCGAGCACACCAACGCTTGATAGCTTGGCTCGTGATTTAACACAAATTGCACGCGAAGGAAGCTTGGATCCAGTCATTGGACGTAGCAAAGAAATCACGCGTGTCATTGAAGTGCTATCACGTCGTACGAAAAACAACCCTGTTCTTATTGGGGAACCGGGTGTCGGTAAAACAGCCATCGCTGAAGGTTTGGCACAACAAATCGTGCAAAATGAAGTACCGGAAATTCTGCGTGACAAACGCGTCATGACATTGGATATGGGTACAGTTGTTGCGGGTACAAAATACCGTGGTGAGTTTGAAGATCGCTTGAAAAAAGTGATGGATGAAATTCGCCAAGCGGGTAACGTCATTCTATTTATCGATGAGCTCCACACATTGATTGGTGCCGGTGGTGCAGAAGGCGCTATTGATGCTTCAAATATCTTGAAACCGTCACTTGCTCGTGGCGAACTTCAATGTATTGGTGCAACAACGCTTGATGAATACCGTAAATATATTGAAAAAGATGCTGCTTTGGAGCGTCGTTTCCAACCGATTCAAGTGGATGAACCTTCAGTTGAAGAGTCTATTCAAATCATCAAAGGACTTCGTGATCGTTATGAAGCCCATCACCGTGTGAAAATTACGGATGCAGCGATTACTGCAGCAGCTAAAATGTCAGACCGTTACATTTCAGACCGTTTCTTACCGGACAAAGCAATTGATTTAATTGATGAAGCCGGTTCGAAAGTGCGTTTGCGTTCATACACGACACCGCCGAATTTGAAAGAACTGGAAACTCGTTTAGAAGCAATCCGTTCGGAGAAAAACGCGGCTGTTCAAAGCCAGGAGTTTGAAAAAGCAGCATCATTCCGTGATACGGAACAAAAGCTGAAAGAAGAACTCGAAAGCACGAAGAAGTCTTGGAAAGAAGAACAAGGCAGAGCCGAATCTGAAGTAACTGTGGAAGATATCGCGGCAGTTGTTTCCATGTGGACGGGAATTCCGGTTTCAAAACTGGCACAAACCGAGTCTGAGAAATTATTGAAATTAGAAGATACATTGCACCAACGTGTTATCGGTCAAGCGGAAGCAGTTACAGCGATTTCTCGCGCAGTACGCCGAGCACGCGCTGGATTGAAAGATCCAAAACGTCCAATTGGTTCATTCATTTTCCTTGGGCCAACTGGTGTCGGTAAAACAGAACTTGCCCGTGCACTTGCAGAGAGCATGTTTGGCGACGAAGATGCAATGATTCGCGTCGACATGTCCGAGTACATGGAAAAACACTCGACTTCTCGACTTGTCGGTTCACCTCCTGGTTACGTTGGATTTGAAGATGGCGGTCAATTGACAGAAAAAGTTCGTCGCAAACCGTATTCTGTTATTCTTTTAGATGAAATCGAGAAAGCACATCCAGATGTCTTCAATATCTTGTTGCAAGTGTTGGAAGATGGTCGCCTAACTGATTCTAAAGGACGCACAGTCGACTTCCGAAACACGGTTGTTATTATGACATCCAACGTCGGCGCGGAAGCGTTGAAGAAAAACAAATACGTCGGCTTCAATTTGCAAGACGGCGAACAGAAATACAAAGACATGAAAGGCAAAATGCTCGAAGAGTTGAAAAAAGCCTTCCGTCCTGAATTCTTAAACCGTGTCGATGAAATGATTGTGTTCCATTCTTTAGAAAAAGAACACTTGAAAGAAATCGTGACATTAATGACTGCTCAATTAACGAAACGCTTGAAAGAGCAGGAAATTGAGCTTGTGTTAACAGAAGCGGCTCAAGAAAAAATCACAAAAGAAGGGTACGACCCAGAGTACGGTGCACGTCCGCTCCGTCGTGCACTTCAAAAACACGTGGAAGATCGCTTGTCTGAAGAACTATTAAAAGGTACGGTGTTGACAGGAAACAATATTGTGTTCGATGTTGAAAACGATGAATTTATCGTTCGTACAAAAGAAGCAGTAACAGAATAAAACTATTGGAGCATTCCGGCGAGGCTGTTCGGAATGCTCTTTTTTACATAATGCTCTATGTAAACGATGTTGTTGATAGTAGTAAAGGAATCTGCGAAAGTAGGAGGTACTATGGCTAAACGTAAAACAAAATTCTTGTGTAAYTCATGTGGCTATGAATCTGCTAAATGGATGGGACGCTGCCCTGGTTGTGGCGCATGGAACACCATGGTGGAAGAAGTGGAAGTGGTCGTAAAAGGACCCCGCCGCACGTTCCAGCATTCTGAAAAAATCGCACAAAAAGCGACCCCGATTACAGCTGTTGAAACGGTTGATGAACCACGCGTAGATACGGATCTTGCTGAATTGAACCGTGTACTTGGAGGCGGAATTGTACCTGGGTCACTTATTTTGATTGGTGGAGACCCCGGTATCGGTAAATCCACACTGTTGCTGCAAGTTTCCTCATTACTGGCGAACAAAGGGCAACGCGTATTGTATATGTCTGGGGAAGAGTCCATCCGACAAACGAAACTTCGTGCAGAACGTTTGGGTGTGGCATCTTCTGAGCTCTATATTTATTCAGAAACCAACTTGGAACTAGTGAATGAGGCAATCGATCAAGTCGAACCAAAGTTTGTCGTAATTGACTCCATTCAAACAGTTCACCATCCTGAAGTTACGTCTGCCCCAGGTAGCGTTTCACAAGTGCGGGAATGTACAGCGGAATTGATGCGCATTGCCAAAACGAAAAACATTGCGATTTTCCTTGTGGGTCATGTAACGAAGGAAGGTCAGATTGCCGGACCGCGTTTACTTGAACATATGGTGGATACAGTTCTGTACTTCGAAGGCGAACGTCACCATACGTATCGCATTTTGCGTTCACAGAAAAACCGTTTTGGTTCAACCAACGAGATTGCTATTTTTGAAATGTTACAAGGTGGATTAAAAGAAGTATTGAACCCTTCTGAATTGTTCTTGCAAGAACGTTCACAAGGAGCGGCAGGTTCAACCGTTGTCGCTTCTATGGAAGGGACACGACCGATTCTGGTTGAAATTCAGGCTTTGATTACGCCGACGAGTTTCAACTATCCGAAGCGTATGGCAAGCGGGATTGATCAAAACCGGATTTCTTTACTGATGGCCGTATTAGAGAAACGGGTCGGAATGCTACTGCAAACGCAAGATGCCTACATTAAAGTAGCCGGTGGCGTGAAGCTAGACGAGCCAGCCATCGATTTGGCTGTCTTGACGACCATCGTTTCCAGTTTCCGTGATGTCGCGGCGAGTGCACATGACTGCTTTATTGGAGAAGTGGGGTTAACAGGTGAAGTGCGTCGTGTGTCCCGAGTGGAACAACGCGTGCAGGAAGCGGCGAAACTTGGATTCAAGCGTGCAATTATTCCAGCGTCGAATCTTGGCGGCTGGGACTATCCGAAAGGTATTCAAGTGGTTGGCGTTGAAACCGTAAATCAGGCATTAAAAGAAGCTTTCCCGAACGCTTAGGCGTTTTGGGAAAGCTTTTTCTCTAGTATCTCGAAGGAGGAGATTCCGCTGGGAGAATCTAGGTGGAACCGATCCGTTCGGATTAAAACCTTTGCCACGCCGATTAACTTCCCTACACCATAAATTCCAGGTGACTGACGCTTGTCATAAGAAACTTTACGATTGCCTTCTTCGTCAAGTAGGTGTTTCCGTTTGAAAACGTGTATAATCAAAAACAGGAGGTGGGCTAGTGTTAAAGTGGATTATTCGAATTACATTTATCTTGATTGGTGGAACGCTCGGGTTACTTTTTTTACCGCAATTATACGATCTTATACATTTATCTTCTAACCCGTGGCTGAACAATCCGTATGTGTCTGTGCTAATAGGAGCCATTCTTTTGTTTGTACTTGCTTTACTGTTAACCGACTATTTGATCGAGTTTTTAAGTTGGATGGAAGATCGATTGCTGAAAGCGCCAATCGGTGATTTGTTGTTTGGTACACTCGGTCTGATTATTGGGCTTAGTGTCGCATTTCTTTTGAATTTTGCGGTGGATTCTATACAGCTTCCTGTCATTGATGCGGTACTTCCCATATTGCTGACCATCACTTTAGGATATCTTGGTTTCCAGGTAGGCTTCAAGAAGCGCGATGAAATTGTTCAAATGTTTGCTGCTAACAAAACGGTTGTACAAAAGAAAAAGTTCGATGAAAACAACCCTCAGGCATTGCAACAAGCATCATATAAATTACTCGATACAAGTGTCATTATCGATGGTCGGATTTCTGATATTTCTGCAACGGGTTTCCTTGAAGGGGTGCTTGTCGTACCTCAGTTTGTATTGACTGAACTTCAGCATATTGCCGATTCTTCGGATACATTGAAACGTACACGAGGTCGACGTGGTCTTGATATCTTGAAACAACTTCAGTCCGAGCGAGCTTCAGCTGTTTTGATTACAGAAGAAGATTTTGATGATGTGGCAGAAGTTGATTTGAAACTGATGCGTCTTGCGAAGAAAATGGACGGCATGGTAGTGACCAATGATTTCAACTTGAATAAAGTGTGTGAATTGCATCAAGTGCCTGTTCTGAATATCAATGATCTTGCGAATGCGGTCAAACCAGTCGTGATTCCCGGTGAAGAAATGCATATCGTGGTCATCAAAGATGGCAAAGAACAAAATCAAGGTGTAGCATATCTAGACGACGGAACGATGATCGTCGTGGAAGATGGCAAGTCGTATATCGGCCAAGCAATTAACGTCATTGTTACAAGTGTTCTTCAAACTTCGGCTGGGCGAATGATTTTTGCTAAAACGAAATAAACAATTACACCTAAAATAAGAGGCTGCCCTTTCTGTCAACAACACCAGACAGCTAAGGCGGCCTCCTTTTCCATCAAGAAAGAGGAGAATACTTGAAATGAAATATATCGTTGTATTACCGGCTGCGGGTAGCGGGAAACGGATGAAGGCTGGCCGTAATAAATTATTTCTTACATTGCGCGATAAGCCAATTCTCATCCATACACTTGAGGTCTTTGAACAAGATACAAATTGCGTTGGGATCTGGCTCGCAGTGAAGCCTGAAGAGCGTGTGACGATTCAGGAGATGTTGAACGAGCATAACATTGCGAAAGTGAAAGGGATGCCTGAAGGTGGCGAGGAACGTCAATACAGTGTGTATGCCTGCATCCAAGCAGCTGAGCATGAGGCTGACTTGATTCTCGTGCACGATGCGGCAAGGCCTTTCATCGAACCAGCCGTGATTTCCCAAATGGTTCAAAAAGCTCGTGAGACCGGTGCTGCCATCGCTGGTGTGAAAGCGAAAGACACCATGAAACGTGTACGCAATCACATTATTGAAGAAACGGTGGACCGTGATCAATTGTGGATGATCCAGACTCCACAAGCTTTCCGTAAGGACATTTTGATGAAGGCACAACAGCAAGCAGAACAAGATGGGTTTCTCGGGACAGATGAATCCATGTTAGTCGAACGACTGAATATCCCTGTGTACGTGGTAGAGAGTACGTATGATAATGTAAAAATGACGACACAAGAAGATTTATTGATAGGCGAAGCCATCTTACAAAAACGACAGCAGGAGGAAAACTAAATGTTTCGAGTTGGACAAGGGTTTGATGTACATGAATTTGCAGAGAATAGACCGCTTATTTTAGGTGGCGTGACGATTCCATACGAAAAAGGTTTAATCGGGCATTCAGATGCCGATGTTTTATTACATACAGTAACGGATGCGGCACTGGGCGCAATTGGTGAAGGGGATATTGGACGTCATTTTCCCGATACGGACCCTGAATTTAAAGATGCAGATTCCGCAAAATTACTTGCATACATTTGGAACATCGTTGAAGAAAAAGGCTATAAATTAGGCAATGTGGATTGCACGATTATTGCACAGGCACCAAAGATGGCACCTTACATTAATCAAATGCGTGACCGCATCGCACAACTGCTAAATGCCGAACCATCGCAAGTGAATGTCAAAGCGACAACAACCGAAAAGCTGGGCTTTACAGGACGTGGAGAAGGCATCGCGGCACAGGCGACGATATTACTCATTCAAAAATAAGTATGACCTGTGTTAAACTGGACAAAGTTTAGCACGTATTCGAGGAGGACACAGACATGACACAAGAAGTTCGCGTACGCTACGCACCAAGCCCAACAGGAAATTTACATATTGGTGGAGCCMGCACTGCCTTATTCAACTATTTATTTGCACGCCATCACGGCGGTAAATTCATTGTTCGTATTGAAGATACGGATATTGAACGTAACATTGAAGGTGGCGAATTATCGCAACTGGAAAACTTGAAATGGCTTGGCATGGAATATGATGAGTCTGTTGATATCGGTGGACCATATGCTCCTTACCGTCAAATGGAACGTTTGGACATTTACCAAAAGCATGCAGAAGAAATGCTTGAAAATGGTCATGCGTATAAATGTTTCTGCACAACGGAAGAGTTGGAAGTTGAGCGTGAAGAGCAAAAAGCAAAAGGTGTCGCTGCACCAATGTACAAAGGTACATGCCGTAACTTAACGAAAGAACAAGTGGCAGAAAAAGAGGCGGTAGGTCTTGCACATACCATTCGCATGCGTGTACCTGCAGATGTAACGTATACATTTGAAGACTTGGTGCGCGGTTCGGTTTCATTTGAATCGAAAGATGTTGGTGACTGGGTGCTTGTTAAAGCAAATGGTATTCCGACTTATAACTATGCAGTTGTTTTGGATGATTATTTCATGAAGATTTCTCACGTATTCCGTGGGGAAGAACATTTATCAAATACACCAAAACAAATGATGGTATTTGACGCATTTGGTTGGAAAGCGCCTGAATACGGTCATATGACATTAATCATCAACGAAAGCCGTAAAAAACTTTCAAAACGTGACGAATCGATTATTCAATTCGTTGCTCAGTATAAAGATCTTGGTTATATCCCAGAAGCAATGTTCAATTTCTTTGCACTTCTTGGCTGGTCTCCTGAAGGGGAAGAAGAAATCTTCACGAAAGAAGAATTTATTCGCCAATTTGACGTCAATCGTTTATCTAAATCGCCATCGATGTTCGATAAGCAAAAACTAACGTGGATGAATAATCAATATGTGAAGCAACTGTCACTTGAAGAAGTAGTTGAACTTGCATTGCCTCATTTACAAAAAGCTGGTCGCTTGCCTGAAACATTGACAGAAGAAGAAAAACAATGGGCAACGGGCGTGATCGCGCTTTACCATGAACAAATGAGTTTCGGTGCTGAAATTACTGAGCTAACTGACCTATTCTTTAAGGATGAACTTGCATATGATGAAGAAGCTACTGCTGTTTTAGCTGGCGAACAAGTGCCGGAAGTTATGGCATCTTTCAAAACGCAACTTGAGCAACTGGAAGTGTTTGAAGCAGATGCTGTCAAAGCAGCAATCAAAGCCGTGCAAAAAGAAACGGGACATAAAGGCAAGAACTTGTTCATGCCAATCCGTGTTGTGACGACTGGTCAAACACACGGTCCGGAATTGCCTAACGCAATCGCGTTAATCGGCAAAGAAAAGGTACTTGCACGTGTGGAGAAATTCGCAAAACAATAAGTTTGACTTTCATGCATGATGGTGTGAAAATGAAGCTATCTTTAACCAAAACATCAAAACGCTTTGATGAGGAGAAGTACATAAGGCACGCTCTTTAGAGAGGACCACCACCGGCTGAAAGTGGTCTGAGCTTTGGCACTATGGAAATGCACCTCTGAGCGCTCAGCTGAACCATTTAGTAAGCGAGCCGTACCGTCTACGTTACAAGACGCCAAGTGGGAAGGACCGCAAAACATCCTTCCAATCAGAGTGGAACCGCGCTATTACAGCGTCTCTGTCAGTCAATGACAGGGGCGCTTTTTATTTTGGTCAAAAAACTGTGAGGTTGTCTCGTAAAGTAAACTTGGAGATGAGACCCGTTTGAGTGATAAATCATTCCGTTTGATCGACAGACATGCCAGTTTGAGCGTTAAATTATTCACAAGCCAAATATAGGGCTACCGATCGAATCAAAATCAAACAAAACATTTAACAAAAACTAACACAGGAGGAACGATGATGTTCAGTCGAATGAAAGAAGATGTTGAAGTCGTCTTCGAGCAAGATCCAGCTGCCAGACGTGTGCTGGAAGTTGTGCTGACGTATGCCGGGTTACATGCGGTTTGGGCACACCGTGTCGCACATGCGCTCTTTAAGCGGAAATTCTTTTTCCTAGCGAGAGTCGTATCGCAAGTGAGTCGATTTTTCACCGGAATTGAAATCCATCCGGGTGCCAAAATTGGTCGCCGCTTTTTCATAGACCACGGAATGGGTGTAGTCATAGGGGAAACGTGTGAAATTGGCAATAATGTAACGATCTTCCAAGGAGTGACACTTGGTGGTACAGGTAAAGAACGAGGGAAACGACATCCCACGTTACACGATAATGTATTGGTAGCAACAGGAGCAAAAGTACTTGGGTCGATTACGATCGGTGAAAACAGTAAAGTCGGTGCAGGCTCGGTTGTATTGAAAAATGTTCCGCCAAATTCAACGGTTGTAGGTATTCCTGGTACAGTCGTCGTACAAGATGGAATCAAAGTGAAACGTGACTTGGATCACCAGGACTTGCCGGATCCAGTAGCGGATAAATGCAATATGTTAGAAGAAAAAATTGCCGTCTTGCGCGAACAAGTCGCGCTTGTCAGTGAACAATTCGAAAAGGAGCGAAACGTTAAATGAGCATTCATATTTACAACACATTGACGCGTCAAAAAGAACCATTTGTGCCGCTTGAAGAAGGCAAGGTGAAAATGTACGTATGTGGACCGACAGTATATAACTACATCCACATCGGGAACTCCCGTCCGGTAATCGTCTACGATACCGTACGTCGCTACTTGAAGTACCGTGGATATGAAGTGAATTTCGTTTCTAACTTTACGGATGTTGACGATAAAATCATCAAAACGGCAAATGAACTGGGTGAAGAAGTATCCGAATTAACCGAACGTTTTATCGCCGCTTATTTTGAAGATGTGGTTGCACTTGGTTGCCAGAAAGCGGATGCTCACCCACGTGTCACGGAACATATGGACTCTATCATCGAATTCATCGAAGTCTTAATCGAAAAAGGCTATGCTTACGAGTCGCAAGGTGACGTTTATTACCGCACACGCAAGTTTGAAGGGTACGGCAAATTGTCCCAACAATCGGTTGATGATTTAAAAATCGGCGCACGCATTGAAGCGGGCGAAAAGAAAGAAGATGCACTTGATTTTGCATTGTGGAAAGATGCGAAGCCGGGTGAAATTTTCTGGAAGAGTCCTTGGGGCAATGGTCGTCCGGGATGGCATATTGAATGTTCCGTTATGGCTCGTGAAATTTTGGGAGACACGATTGACATTCACGCAGGTGGACAGGATTTGACATTCCCGCATCATGAAAACGAAATTGCACAGTCTGAAGCATATACAGGTAAGCAATTTGCGCGCTACTGGATGCATAATGGATATATCAATATTGACAACGAAAAAATGTCGAAGTCCCTTGGTAACTTTGTATTGGTGAACGACATTCGTAAACAAATCGATCCTCAAGTGTTGAGATTCTTTATGTTGTCGGTTCATTACCGTCACCCAATCAATTTCTCGCAAGAGCTTGTGGAAAATGCGGAAAATGGGCTGGCGCGCATTCGAACATCATATTCGAATTTGGCGCATCGTCTTGAAGCATCTCCTGAACTAGGGGATCACAAGGATATCTGGTTAAACAAAATCGAAGAAGTCCGCACCCAATTTGTTACGGCAATGGACGATGATTTCAATACGGCCAACGGAATTGCTGCCTTGTTTGAACTGGCGAGTCTGGCTAATGTATATCTAATTGAAAAACATACGGAAGCGGTTGTTCTTACTGCATTCATGAAAGCATTGAAAGAACTTTCACTTGTTTTGGGTATTGAAGTGGAAGTAAAAACAGAAGTACTGGATGAAGAAATTGACGCTCTTATTGCGGAGAGAATCCAGGCGCGTAAAGATAAAGATTTCGCTCGTGCAGATGCCATCCGGGATCAATTGAAAGAAATGAATATTTTATTGGAAGATACGGCGCAAGGCATCCGTTGGAAACGCGGATGAACAAAGAATATTCACTTCGTCCGGCAGATGTAAAACAATTGAATTCACTGGCCCTTGCGTATATGGGGGATGCCGTCCTGGAGCAAGCGATTCGTGAACATTTGATTCGTTCAGGACGGGTTAGACCCAATACACTGCATAAAGAAGGAACTAAATATGTTTCGGCGAAAGCCCAGGCATCCGTGGTGCGTGTGCTACTCCAAGAAAAGTTTTTGACGGAAGATGAAGAAGCGGTGCTAAGACGCGGGCGTAATGCCAAGTCTGGCACCATTCCAAAAAATACAGACGTACAAACGTACAAATATAGTACGGCGTTTGAAGCGGTTCTCGGAAGTTTGTACCTATCCGGCAACTTCGAACGCGTGAAGGAAATAATTGAAAAAGCTATTACCACTATAGAAGAACCGAAAGGAGAATCGATATCGTGACTGAACTTGACAATGAAATCGTATCAGGGAAAAATCCAGTGCTGGAGGCCCTTCGCTCCGGGCGAGATATGAACAAAGTATGGGTAGCGGAAGGTGTCAAGAAAGCGGGAATCGCCGAGTTGTTACAACTTGCGAAAGAATCCGGCATCATCGTCCAGTTTGTGCCAAAAAACAAAGTGGACCAATTGACGGACGGAGCCAATCACCAAGGGGTAGCAGCTTCGGTAGCGGCTTACCGTTATGCAGAAATTGATGAGCTTTTCGAACGTGCTGCTTCACGCAATGAAGATCCATTCTTTTTGATTTTGGATGAGTTGGAAGATCCACATAACCTGGGTTCGATTTTGCGAACAGCTGATGCGACTGGCGTGCATGGTGTCATTATTCCGAAGCGTCGTGCAGTTGGACTAACTGCAGTCGTGGCGAAAACATCTACAGGGGCAATTGAGCATGTGCCGGTAGCACGCGTTGGCAATCTAGCACAAACCGTTGAAGATTTGAAAAAGCGTGGCGTGTGGATTGCGGGAACGGATGCCAAGGGCTCGGCTGATTACCGTCGCATGGATGCGAAATTACCATTGGCAATCATTATAGGCAGTGAAGGAAAAGGAATGAGTCGCTTGCTGAAAGAGAAGTGCGACTTCCTCTACAACATGCCGATGGTTGGGCATGTAACGTCGTTAAATGCATCTGTAGCAGCTGCTATCCTGATGTACGAAGTATTGCGGAACCGCCTGCCGGTTAATTGAGATGGACATTTTACTCGTCGATGGCTATAACATTATCGGCGCATGGAAAGAATTGCGTGCATTAAAAACAGACAAGCTCATTGATGCCAGAGACAGGCTGATTGAAATGATGGCGGAATACAAAGCTTATTCAGGTTGGCGAGTCATTGTAGTGTTTGATGCACATCTCGTACCTGGGATTGAAAAAAAGAAGAAACAATATGATGTCGAAGTTATTTTCACCAGGGAAAACGAAACTGCGGATGAACGTATTGAAAAATTAACATCACAATTAATGACAAGACGTGATCAAGTGCATGTAGCTACATCTGATTTGACGGAACAATGGGTGATTTTCGCACAAGGCGCACTAAGAAAGTCTGCACGAGAACTTGAAATTGAAATGGAGTTAGTTCAGGAGAATATCACGAAGAAGGTGAAGGCTATCCAGGAGCAGCGCCCGTTTTCCAAAATCCAGCTAAGTAATGAAGTGGCAGAAATTTTTGAAAAATGGCGCAGAGGGATGAAATGAGTCGTTGACGCTCGATTTCCACATCCTGTATACTAGGGTCAAACTAAGCAGACGGCCGAGGTGATACTGTTGATTAAGAGTGACTATGTACACGTGAAGCTGCACCAATTTGAAGACTTACTAGATGACGAGCTTGTGGAATTGGTCCACACTGGCGATTCTGATGCGCTTGACTTTTTAATCACCAAATATCGATCTTTTGTGCGTATGAAAGCCAGGTCTTACTTTCTAATCGGGGCTGATAAAGAAGATATCATTCAAGAAGGAATGATTGGACTTTACAAAGCGATTCGTGATTTCAGAGGGGACAAGCTCTCATCGTTTCGAGCATTCGCAGAACTTTGTATTACACGTCAAATTATAACTGCTATCAAAACAGCTACACGTCAAAAGCATATCCCACTCAATTCATATGTGTCATTGGACAAGCCGATTTTTGATGAAGAATCAGACCGCACACTAATGGATGTGATTTCGGGTTCTGCTATTGATGATCCCGAAGAACTGATGATTCACCGTGAAGATTTTGATTACATGGAAGAAAAAATGAGTGAAATTCTGAGTGAATTGGAGAGGCAAGTACTTGCCTTGTATTTGGATGGACAGTCTTACCATGAAATTTCAGAAGAATTAAATCGTCATGTAAAATCCATAGACAACGCATTACAGCGTGTGAAGCGGAAACTTGAAAGGCACATTGAAATTGGTGGCGTTCATTGAAATCTTCACCTGGGCGTTTGTTGACAGTCTAAACCGTAGGTGATAGTCTTTAAAAAGACAAATGCTGACTTAAAAGGTGATAAAATGGCTAATAAAGTCGTCTTAAGCTGTGTGCAATGTGGTTCGCGAAACTATACAGTTCCTGCTTCAAAAGAAGGATCGAGTGAGCGTCTGGAACTGAAAAAGTATTGCTCCCATTGCAAAGCGCATACGGTTCATAAGCAAACGTTGTAAATATAGACATAGATAATTTTTACTCGGAGGGTTAAATCAGAATGACTAATATCAGTGGTTTCTTTGGTAATGTTGTCTCGGAAATGAGAAAAGTTAGTTGGCCTAAACGTAAGGAAATGACTCGTTATACAGTCATTGTACTTTCAACGGTCGTAATTATGGCAGTATTTTTCGCAGTCGTTGACTTAGGAATTTCACAAGCGTTTCGCTGGTTCCTTAAACTGTAATTTGATAACAGATAGCACTTGTGGAGAATAGCCCGTCAGAAACTTAGAACGGGTTTTTTCATTTGTCTAAGAAATGGAGGGACGGACGAACAGTCCTGCTACTTATGGAAAAGAATTGGTATGTTGTTCACACGTATTCTGGATATGAGAACAAAGTAAAAGCAAATCTTGAAAAACGTGTTGAAACGATGGGTATGTCCGATCTGATCTTCCGCGTCATTATCCCGGAAGAGCAAGAAACGGATTTTAAAGATGGTAAAAAACGTACAGTTATGCGTAAAACATTCCCAGGGTATGTTTTAGTTGAACTTGTGATGACAGACGATTCTTGGTATGTCGTGCGAAATACGCCAGGCGTTACTGGATTTATCGGTTCTTCAGGTGGTGGAGCAAAACCGACACCATTATTGCCGGAAGAAGTAGAATTCATCCTGAAACAAATGGGCATGACAGAGCGCAAAATTGAAGCGCAATACACGGTTGGGGAAATGGTTGAAGTTCTTGAAGGACCATTTGCACACTTCCAAGGTAAAGTGGAAGAGATTGATGATGCAAAAGGTAAGTTGAAAGTTTCTGTTGATATGTTTGGACGCGAAACGAAAATGGAACTTGACTACGACCAAGTTATTAAAATGTAATTAGAAAAGTGAAAACGCCACTCGATGCGAAAGCTAGCTTTCGCTAGATTAGGGGAAGGAAGGCTAAATTCCCGACATCGTGTCGGAACGCCTTCATGACCCGCATCCTGTGGCCCTAAGCTTAGGTGTGAGCTGGCGCTTGCAACTAGACATTAGCAATCTTGAATGGAAAAAAAGCATTTAAAATCTAGTTCATAGAACCTTTTTCCAAAAGCTACTTGCTTAAGTTTTGGAAAAATGGTATTATTTCAAAGGTCAGACTGAAATAGTGTAGTCTGCGAAAATTTTAGCTTATGCTCAGCTAGTAGCTGACAGACAGATATTGAGTGGGAGGGGCAACCCAATTACCACATCACGGACTTAAGGAGGTGTGTCTCGTGGCTAAAAAAGTTGTTAAGGTAGTAAAATTACAAATTCCTGCTGGTAAAGCAAATCCAGCACCGCCGGTTGGTCCAGCATTGGGTCAAGCAGGTGTTAATATCATGGGATTCTGTAAAGAATTCAACGCACGTACGGCAGATCAAGCTGGACTAATTATCCCTGTTGAAATTTCTGTATTTGAAGACCGTTCATTTACATTCATTACAAAAACTCCACCTGCAGCAGTATTACTTAAAGTGGCGGCTGGTATCCAGTCAGGTTCTGGTGAACCAAACCGCAAAAAAGTTGCTACGGTGAAGCGTGATAAAGTTCGCGAAATCGCTGAACAAAAAATGCCAGACCTAAACGCAGCATCAGTTGAAGCAGCTATGTTGATGGTTGAAGGTACTGCGCGCAGCATGGGTATCGTCATCGAAGACTAATCCCTGCACTTGATGATGCATTAGTTTTTGGGGGGTTGCGGATGTCTATAAGACACGCAACCCTTATTCGTGGGAGGTTTATTCCGCTAAAACCACAATCAAGGAGGACATTTTACAATGGCTAAAAAAGGTAAAAAGTTGCAAGATGCAGCGAAATTGGTAGACCGTACTAAATTGTACGCAGCTCAAGAGGCAATCGAACTTGCTAAAAAAACGAGCACTGTTAACTTTGACGCAACAGTTGAAGTGGCATTCAAATTAGGAATCGACACACGTAAAAATGACCAACAAATCCGTGGAGCAGTAGTACTTCCAAACGGAACTGGTAAAACTCAACGTGTATTAGTTTTCGCTAAAGGCGAAAAATTAAAAGAAGCAGAAGCTGCTGGCGCTGACTTTGTTGGCGATACAGAGTTCATTAACAAAATCCAACAAGGATGGTTTGACTTCGATGTAATCGTAGCTACTCCTGACATGATGGGTGAAGTTGGTAAATTAGGTCGCGTTTTAGGACCAAAAGGCTTAATGCCAAACCCTAAAACTGGTACTGTAACATTCGACGTAACTAAAGCGATCGAAGAAATCAAGGCTGGTAAAGTTGAGTACCGTGCTGACAAAGCTGGTATTATCCATGCACCAATCGGTAAAGTTTCTTTCGACGACAACAAGTTAGTTGAAAACTTCTTGGCAGTATTTGATGTAGTTCAAAAAGCTAAGCCTGCGGCAGCTAAAGGAACTTACATGAAATCAGTTAACGTTACAACTACAATGGGTCCATCTGTAAAAGTGGATTCTTCTAGCGTAAAAGTTAACAAATAAGGTTGACAGTTTAAAGTCTATCTGTTAAGATGACTTTTGTTGTAAATAAATTATTTGTACCGTAGACAGTAGGGGCGACTTGTCGCATAATGATCCTACCGAGGACATGCATTCAGATTCTTTTTAAGATGACGTTTCAGCCCCTGTGTCTATATAGATCCAGGGGCTTTTCTTTTGGCGGTATAAATGACTCATTCTATTAGGAGGTGTCCAGATGAGCAGAGCAATCGAAGCTAAAAAAGTTCGTGTTGAAGAAATTACTGAAAAGTTCCAAACAGCAGCAACTGCAGTAGTAGTTGACTACCGTGGCTTGAGTGTTTCTCAAGTAACTGAACTTCGTAAACAACTTCGTGAAGCTGGCGTTGAATTCAAAGTGTATAAAAACACAATGACTCGCCGTGCAGTTGAAGTTGCTGGTCTTGAAGGCTTGAATGAAAGTCTTACAGGTCCAAACGCAATTGCGTTTTCAACAGAAGACGTAGTAGCGCCAGCGAAAATCCTTAACGATTTCGCTAAAAAGAACGAGAACCTTGAAATCAAAGCTGGTGTGATCGAAGGTGCAATCGCAACTGCTGAAGATATTAAAGCACTTGCAGAACTTCCTTCTCGCGAAGGTTTGTTGTCAATGCTACTCAGCGTTCTACAAGCTCCAATGCGCAACTTCGCGCTTGCAACAAAAGCTGTTGCAGAACAAAAAGAAGAGCAAGGCGCGTAATTCGTTACACGGCTTAGCTGTTTAAAACCGGGTATAACCCAAACAAAAAAATATTCCTATTAGGAGGAACATACAATGAACAACACTCAAATCCTTGAAGCAATCAAAGGTATGACAGTTCTTGAATTAAACGACTTAGTAAAAGCAATCGAAGAAGAATTCGGCGTTACAGCTGCTGCACCAATGGCTATGGCTGCTGGTGGCGGTGCTGCTGCTGAAGAAGAAAAAACTGAATTTGATGTAATCCTTAACTCTGCAGGAGATCAAAAAATCAAAGTAATCAAAGTGGTTCGTGAAATCACTGGATTAGGTCTTAAAGAAGCTAAAGAAGTTGTAGATAACGCTCCTAAAGCTCTTAAAGAAGGCGTAACTAAAGAAGAATCAGAAGAAATCAAAGCTAAACTTGAAGAAGTTGGCGCTTCAGTAGAAGTTAAATAATTTCTTTTAATAAGTAATGGAAAGCTCGTCAGTTAACGGCGGGCTTTTTCTTCATTTCATCAACAGGTTGGAGGGTGCCCGAATGGCTGATCATTATTATTCAAAAAAACCTCAAACTGAAAGTAAGCCTAAGTCATGGAGTTTTACACTGCGTGGTGAGCTGTTTCATTTTGAAACGGATACGGGTGTTTTCAGTAAAAGCGAAGTAGATTTTGGGTCCCGTGTTTTAATTGATGCGTTTGTAATGCCTGCGACTGAAGGACCTGTGCTTGATGTAGGGTGTGGGTATGGACCAATTGGTTTATCCATCGCTAAAACTGAGGCAGATCGTACAATTCACATGGTGGACATCAACGAACGTGCAGTGCAACTTTCGCGTAAAAATGCGGAGGGTAACGGGGTACAAAATGTACGAATCTATGAAAGTGACGGGTTAACCGACGTTACGGAAACTGACTTTGCTGCAATATTAACAAACCCGCCGATCCGTGCTGGAAAACAAACGATTTTTCGTTTTTATTTAGATGCCTATGCGAAATTGCGTGTGGGTGGAGAGTTGTGGGTTGTCATTCAGAAGAAACAAGGAGCTCCGTCAACTTTCGATCGATTAGAAGAAATTTTCGGTCAAGTTGAAGTGATCGATAAGGTAAGAGGTTACTGGATCATTAAGGCTGAGAAAGTCAAATGATTATTGACTTGACAAAATCGCTATGATATTATAATAAAATGCAAAAATATTATTTTGCGGTCGTATGCCCTTTTGTATAAAGGTGTTTTGCGAGTGGGTATACTTACCAAGAATAAATTTAGTTAACCGAAAATGAGCTCTTATAGAACTCGTTTTCTTTTTGTCTTTTCGACATCATACACTAAATATGGTGTGCCGAAAAGTCCTAATATTGCTTTATTGAGGGGTGAATGAGTTGGCAGGTCAACTAGTTCAGTACGGACAACACCGCCAGCGCAGAAGTTTTGCGCGTATTAATGAGGTGCTGGAACTTCCGAATTTAATCGAAATTCAAACAGCATCTTATGAATGGTTCCTGGAAGAAGGTTTGCGTGAAATGTTCCGAGACATTTCTCCGATTGCAGACTTCACAGGTAATCTTTCACTGGAATTCATCGATTATACATTAGGTGAACCTAAGTATCCGGTCGATGAATCAAAAGAACGTGACGTAACTTACGCTGCACCACTTCGCGTAAAAGTACGTTTGCACAACAAAGAAACAGATGAAGTGAAAGAACAAGATGTGTTTATGGGTGATTTCCCACTCATGACAGAAACAGGTACTTTCGTCATCAACGGTGCTGAGCGCGTAATCGTATCTCAGTTAGTCCGTTCACCAAGTGTTTACTTCCATGATAAGACAGATAAAAACGGTAAAAAAGGTTTCGGTGCAACGGTTATTCCTAACCGTGGCGCATGGTTGGAATACGAAATCGATGCGAAGGACGTAGTATATGTACGTATCGATCGCACACGTAAATTACCAGTAACGGTACTTCTGCGTGCACTTGGCTTTGGTTCTGATCAAGAAATTATCGACCTTATCGGCGATAACGAATACCTTCGTAATACTTTAGAAAAAGATAACACGGAGAGCACAGATAAAGCGTTGCTTGAAATTTATGAGCGTCTTCGTCCAGGCGAGCCGCCAACAGTTGAAAGTGCGAAGAGCCTGTTGTACTCACGTTTCTTCGATCCAAAACGCTATGACTTAGCGAATGTTGGTCGTTACAAAATGAACAAAAAACTGCACATTAAAAACCGTCTATTCAACCAGACAGTAGCTGAAACGCTAGTTGATCCAGAAACTGGTGAAATTTTAGCGGAACAAGGTGCAGTGATTGACCGTCGTTTACTTGATCGTTTAATCCCACATCTTGAGAATGGAATCGGATTCCGCACAATTTCTCAAGTAGGTGGCGTATTAGAAGGCGATATCACGTTACAATCAATCAAAATTTACGCTCCAAACAATGAAGCGCAACAAGAAATTAATGTCATCAGCAATGCTTATATTGAAGATGCGATAAAAAACATCACACCTGCTGATATTATTTCTTCTGTTAGTTACTTCTTCGGCCTACTTTACAACATTGGAAACACGGATGACATTGATCATCTAGGTAACCGTCGTTTACGTTCAGTAGGGGAACTATTACAAAATCAATTCCGTATTGGTCTTTCCCGTATGGAACGTGTGGTACGTGAGCGTATGTCAATTAACGACACACAATCTATAGTGCCACAACAATTGATTAATATCCGTCCGGTTATTGCATCAATTAAAGAGTTCTTTGGTAGTTCTCAGTTGTCTCAATTCATGGATCAAACAAATCCACTTGCTGAATTGACGCACAAACGCCGTCTATCGGCATTAGGACCCGGTGGTTTAACGCGTGAACGTGCTGGTTTTGAAGTACGTGACGTTCATTACTCCCACTACGGTCGTATGTGTCCGATTGAAACGCCTGAGGGACCAAACATTGGGTTGATCAACTCACTTTCAAGTTTCGCGAAAGTGAACAAATTCGGATTTATTGAAACACCTTACCGTCGCGTAGATCCTGAGACAGGCCTTGTGACAACTCGCATCGATTATTTAACAGCAGATGAAGAAGACAACTACGTAGTAGCGCAAGCTAATGCCCGTCTTTCTGACAATGGTGAATTTGTCGACGAAGAAGTTGTTGGTCGTTTCCGCGGAGATAACACGGTATTCAAACGTTCATCAATCGATTATATGGATGTATCGCCTAAACAAGTTGTTTCTGCAGCGACAGCGTGTATCCCGTTCTTAGAGAACGATGACTCCAACCGTGCCCTTATGGGTGCGAACATGCAACGTCAAGCGGTTCCATTGTTAAATCCTGAAGCTCCTTTTGTAGGAACAGGGATGGAACATGTGAATGCGCGTGACTCGGGTGCTGCGGTCATCGCTAAGTTTGACGGAATCGTTGAACATGTAGAAGCGAAAGAAATTCGAGTTCGTCGCATTGAAGAAATCGACGGCAAAGAAGTTAAAGGCGATTTAACAAAATATAAATTACAAAAATTCATTCGTTCTAACCAAGGGACGAGTTATAACCAACGCCCAATCGTTAAAGTTGGCGATCGCGTGAAACCACTTGATATTCTTGCTGATGGTCCTTCTATGGAGCGCGGTGAGATGGCACTTGGACGTAACGTGCTTGTTGCTTTCATGACATGGGACGGTTTCAACTATGAAGATGCTGTTATCATGAGTGAACGTCTTGTAAAAGACGATGTGTACACTTCTGTGCATATCGAAGAATACGAGTCAGAATCCCGTGATACTAAGCTCGGACCTGAAGAAATCACACGTGATATTCCAAACGTGGGTGAAGAAGCGCTTCGTAACTTAGATGACCGCGGAATCATTCGTGTCGGTGCGGAAGTTCGCGACGGCGATATCTTAGTAGGTAAAGTAACACCTAAAGGGGTTACTGAGTTAACGGCTGAAGAACGTTTATTACATGCAATCTTCGGTGAAAAAGCACGTGAAGTCCGTGATACTTCTCTACGTGTACCTCATGGTGCAGGCGGAATTATCCTGGATGTTAAAGTGTTTAACCGCGAAGATGGCGACGAGCTTCCACCAGGTGTGAACCAACTCGTTCGTGCATACATCGTTCAAAAACGTAAAATCTCTGTTGGGGATAAAATGGCTGGACGTCATGGTAACAAAGGTGTTATCTCGCGTATCCTTCCAGAAGAAGACATGCCTTTCCTTCCAGATGGCACACCAGTTGATATCATGCTTAACCCTCTAGGGGTTCCATCTCGTATGAACATCGGTCAAGTATTGGAGCTTCACTTAGGTATGGCTTCCCGTACTCTTGGCATTCATATGGCTTCACCAGTATTTGATGGTGCCAATGAAGCTGACGTTTGGGATACGATGGAAGAAGCAGGTATGAACCGTGACGGTAAAACAACATTGTATGATGGTCGCTCAGGTGAGCCATTCGACAACCGCGTTTCTGTCGGGATTATGTATATGATTAAGTTAGCCCACATGGTTGACGATAAATTACATGCACGTTCTACTGGACCTTACTCTCTTGTTACGCAACAACCGCTTGGTGGTAAAGCACAATTCGGTGGACAACGTTTCGGTGAGATGGAGGTTTGGGCACTTGAGGCATACGGTGCCGCTTACACACTTCAAGAAATCTTGACAGTGAAGTCCGATGATGTGGTAGGTCGTGTGAAAACATACGAAGCCATCGTTAAAGGTGAAAGCGTTCCGGAACCAGGTGTTCCAGAATCATTCAAAGTATTAATTAAAGAACTTCAAAGTTTAGGTATGGACGTTAAGATGATGACAATCAACGACCAAGAAATTGAATTGCGTGATTTGGATGAGGAAGACGATCTTCAACCAGCTGATGCACTCAACATCCTGCCAATGACGGACGAAGTGCCAGTCGGCTCAGCCGAATAAGGCAATATATATAAATTAGTTTTAAGAAATAAGGGCAGGCCATCATACCTGCCCGCATTTCCATTTCCATAAAAGTTATCCGCCTGAGCTAAGTGGATAAAGTCTTTAAAAGACCCAGACTAAGGGAGGTAGGCTCCTTGATAGACGTTAATAATTTTGAGTACATGAAGATTGGTTTAGCATCTCCTGACAAGATTCGTTCTTGGTCATACGGTGAAGTGAAGAAGCCTGAAACGATTAACTACCGCACACTTAAACCTGAAAAAGATGGTTTGTTCTGTGAACGTATTTTCGGACCAACAAAGGACTGGGAATGTCATTGCGGTAAGTATAAGCGTGTTCGTTATAAAGGTGTCGTTTGTGATCGTTGTGGCGTTGAAGTTACACGTTCAAAAGTGCGCCGTGAGCGCATGGGTCACATTGAATTAGCAGCTCCAGTATCACATATTTGGTATTTCAAAGGGATTCCAAGTCGTATGGGACTTATCCTGGATATGTCTCCACGTTCTTTGGAAGAAGTGATTTACTTTGCTTCTTACGTAGTTGTAGACCCAGCGAATACACCACTTGAGCGCAAACAACTATTGTCTGAGAAAGAATACCGTGCATACCGTGAAAAATACGGTACGAAATTCTATGCTGCAATGGGTGCTGAGGCGATCAAACGTCTTCTTCAAGAACTTGATCTTGAAAAAGAAACAGAAATGCTGAAGGAAGAGCTTAAAACTGCAGCTGGTCAACGACGTACGCGTGCAATTAAGCGTCTTGAAGTAGTTGAATCATTCCGTAACTCTGGGAACAAACCAGACTGGATGATTTTAGACGTACTTCCGGTAATTCCACCAGAATTACGCCCGATGGTTCAATTAGATGGTGGCCGTTTTGCCACTTCTGATTTAAATGACTTGTATCGTCGTGTTATCAACCGTAACAACCGTCTAAAACGTTTATTAGACCTTGGTGCACCTAGCATCATCGTTCAGAACGAAAAACGTATGTTACAAGAGGCTGTTGATGCGTTGATTGATAATGGTCGTCGTGGCCGTCCAGTTACTGGACCAGGTAACCGTCCATTGAAATCACTTTCACATATGTTGAAAGGGAAACAAGGTCGTTTCCGTCAAAACTTACTTGGTAAACGTGTTGACTACTCTGGTCGTTCGGTTATCGTTGTAGGTCCAAACTTGAAAATGTATCAATGTGGTCTTCCAAAAGAAATGGCGATTGAATTATTCAAGCCGTTTGTGATGAAAGAACTTGTTGAGCGTGGCTTAGCTCACAACATTAAGAGTGCAAAACGTAAAATTGAGCGTATGCATTCAGAAGTTTGGGATGTATTAGAAGACGTCATTAAGGAGCATCCGGTTTTACTAAACCGCGCACCGACGCTTCACCGTCTTGGAATTCAAGCTTTCGAACCAACTCTAGTAGAAGGTCGCGCAATTCGTCTTCACCCTCTAGTATGTACAGCTTATAACGCTGACTTCGATGGTGACCAAATGGCGGTTCACGTTCCTTTATCAGCAGAAGCGCAAGCTGAAGCTCGCTTATTGATGTTGGCTGCACAAAACATTTTGAACCCGAAAGATGGAAAACCAGTTGTTACACCATCTCAAGATATGGTATTAGGTAACTACTACCTAACACTTGAGCGTAAAGGTGCAACAGGCGAAGGTTCTACATTCTACGGTCCAAATGAAGTGTTGATTGCTTATCAAAACGGACATGCGCATTTGCATACACGTATTGCAATCGCTGCAGGTTCATTGAACAACCAAACATTCACTGAAGAACAAAACAAAATGTTGTTATTGACGACAGTGGGTAAAGTAATTTTCAATGAAATTTTACCTGAAACATTCCCGTACATTAACGAACCAACGGATTTCAACCTTCAAGTTGAAACACCGTCTAAATACTTTGTTCCAACAACTACTGATGTGCGTACACACATTGATGAAATGGAACTTGTGTCACCATTCAAGAAGAAAATTCTTGGAAACATCATCGCTGAAGTATTCAAACGTTTCCATATTACTGAAACGTCGAAAATGCTTGACCGTATGAAGAATCTTGGTTTCAAATACTCAACTAAAGCTGGTATTACAATCGGTATCTCAGATATCGTGGTACTTCCAGACAAAGGTAAAGTATTAGAAGAAGCTCAAGACAAAGTAGATAAAGTCCTGAAGCAATTCCGTCGTGGATTAATTACAGAAGAAGAGCGCTATGATCGTGTTATTTCTTACTGGAGTGCTGCGAAGGACGTTATTCAGGAAAAACTAATGAAATCATTAGACAACTTGAACCCAATCTTCATGATGAGTGACTCTGGAGCGCGTGGTAACGCATCCAACTTTACTCAACTTGCAGGTATGCGTGGTTTGATGGCCAATCCGGCCGGTCGTATTATCGAGCTTCCGATTAAATCATCATTCCGTGAAGGTTTAACGGTACTTGAATACTTCATCTCTACGCATGGTGCTCGTAAAGGTCTTGCGGATACAGCTCTTAAAACGGCTGACTCAGGTTACTTAACACGTCGTTTGGTTGACGTTGCTCAAGATGTTATTGTTCGTGAAGATGATTGCGGAACGGACCGTGGCTTATTGATCGGCGCATTAATGGACGGAACAGAGGTAATCGAAGGGTTCGACGAGCGTATTGTCGGTCGTCATACACGTAAAACTATTTTCCATCCAGAAACGAAAAAAGTTATTCTGGAGAAAGATGCATTGATTACAGAAGACGTAGCTCGAGTTATTTTGGATGCTGGATTCGAAGAATTAACTATTCGTTCTGCATTCACATGTAACACGAAACACGGCGTATGTAAAAAATGTTACGGAATCAACTTGGCAACTGGTGAAAACGTTGAGGTTGGAGAAGCAGTTGGTATCATTGCTGCCCAATCAATCGGTGAGCCAGGTACTCAGTTAACGATGCGTACGTTCCATACAGGTGGGGTAGCTGGAGACGATATTACACAAGGTCTTCCACGTATCCAGGAGATTTTCGAATCTCGTAATCCTAAAGGTCAAGCGGTCATTACTGAAATTACAGGTGTTATCTCTGCAATTGATGAAATCCGTGAAGGTCAAAAAGAAATTACAGTTCAAGGTGATGTTGAAACACGTAAATACCTAGCTCCTTATAATGGTCGTTTGAAAGTTCAACTGAATGATGCCATTAAACGCGGTGAAGTATTGACTGAAGGTTCGATTGATCCGAAAGAATTGTTGAAAGTTAAAGACGTTTCAACTGTACAAGAGTACTTGTTGAAAGAAGTTCAAAAAGTATACCGTATGCAAGGGGTAGAAATCGGAGACAAACATATCGAAGTAATGGTTCGCCAAATGCTTCGTAAAGTGCGCGTCATCGAGGCGGGTGAAACGGAACTGTTACCAGGTTCGTTACTCGACATTCACCAATTTGCGGATGCGAATAAAGAGGCAGTGTTAAATGGTAAACTACCTGCAACATGTCGCCCAGTTATTCTCGGTATTACAAAAGCTTCACTTGAAACAGAATCGTTCTTATCAGCTGCGTCATTCCAAGAAACTACGCGTGTGTTAACAGACGCGGCGATCAAAGGAAAACGCGACGAATTGCTTGGCCTGAAAGAAAATGTTATTATCGGTAAACTCGTTCCGGCGGGTACTGGTATGCAACGTTACCGTCAGATCAAGATTGTTGATGAGAAGAAAAACGAAGCTGCAGTAGCAGTGAGCGCAGAATAATTTCATCCTGTTCCGGGGGTTTGTATAAGCAGCCCCCCGGAATTTTAATGACAACCGATAAGTGTTGCGGTCTTTCCGCTTTTCTTGTGAAATGGGTTGACAGAAAAATTAATGGATGATAATATATTTAAGGTTGATAGTTGAAGGTCTGGGTCTTTGGAGGATATGCTAAATGTCTTATGAAAAAGTAAATCAGGCGATGAAAACCGTCATCGGTACTAAGCAAACAGTAAAAGCAATCCATGGTGGCCATGTAGTAGAAATTCTCGTGGCTCGTGATGCAGACAACCGGATCACCCAACCAGCTATTCTATTAGCGGAAGAAAAAGGTGTGAAGATTGACTTTGTAGAGTCTAAAATAGAACTCGGTAAAGCCTGCGGACTTCAAGTGGGTGCAGCAGTTGTTGCAATTACTGTGTAACAGTTTTTGTGTATGAAAACACAAAGACTTTGTTTTTTACCCAAAAATGAACCACCTGGATGTGTGGTATTACAACGATAACAAGAAGGGAGGAATAATCGATGCCTACAATTAACCAATTGGTACGTAAGCCTCGTAAATCCAAAACAGTCAAATCTGGCTCACCAGCATTGAACAAAGGGTATAACAGCTCTAAAAAAACGTTAACAAACGTTAGTTCACCGCAAAAACGTGGGGTTTGTACTCGTGTTGGTACAATGACACCAAAAAAACCAAACTCAGCGCTTCGTAAATATGCGCGTGTACGTTTAACTAACCTAATTGAGGTTACTGCGTACATCCCGGGTGAAGGTCATAACCTTCAAGAACATAGTGTTGTTCTAATCCGTGGAGGACGAGTTAAAGATTTACCGGGTGTTCGTTACCATATCGTACGTGGTGCTCTTGATACTGCCGGTGTAAACGGTCGTATGCAAAGCCGCTCACTATACGGTACTAAACGCCCTAAAGTTAAAAAAAGCTAATTAAAAATAAAACTATAGATCTCATCGAAAGGAGGAAAACACATGCCTCGTAAAGGTCCTGTTTCCAAACGTGACGTGTTACCAGATCCAATTTATAATTCAAAACTTGTAACTCGTTTAATCAATAAAATGATGGTAGATGGTAAAAGAGGTACTTCTCAAAAAATTCTTTATGGAGCGTTTGAACTTGTTCAAGAACGTTCAGGTAAAGATCCTTTGGAAGTATTTGATGCAGCATTAGCTAACATCATGCCAGTACTTGAAGTTAAAGCTCGCCGTGTTGGTGGTTCTAACTATCAGGTGCCAATCGAAGTTCGTCCAGAACGCCGTTCTACATTAGGTCTTCGCTACMTAGTTAACTATTCTCGTCTTCGTGGGGAGAAAACTATGGAAGAGCGTTTAGCTAATGAAATTCTTGACGCTTCTAACAACACAGGTGCTTCTGTGAAGAAACGTGAAGATATGCACAAAATGGCGGAAGCGAACAAAGCATTCGCTCATTACCGCTGGTAGGATTTTTCATCCACTAATCATTCTAATTTGAGATGGAAGGAGAAATACAAAATGGCTAGAGAATTCTCCTTAGAGAATACACGTAACATCGGTATCATGGCCCATATTGATGCTGGTAAAACAACTACTACAGAGCGTATTCTTTATTACACTGGTAAAATCCATAAAATTGGTGAAACGCACGAAGGTGCATCACAAATGGACTGGATGGAGCAAGAGCAAGAGCGTGGAATCACGATCACTTCTGCTGCAACAACAGCTGCATGGAAAGGCCACCGCGTAAACATCATCGATACTCCAGGTCACGTAGACTTCACTGTTGAAGTTGAACGTTCACTTCGCGTACTTGATGGTGCTGTAACGGTTCTTGATGCACAATCTGGTGTTGAACCACAAACTGAAACAGTATGGCGCCAAGCTACAACATACGGCGTACCACGTATTGTTTTCATTAACAAAATGGATAAATTGGGTGCAGACTTCTTGTATTCTGTAGGAACTCTACACGAGCGTCTTCAAGCGAACGCGCATCCAGTACAACTTCCAATTGGTACAGAAGAAGATTTCAGTGCAATTATCGACCTTATTGAAATGAATGCTACTTTCTACGGTAACGAAGATGGTACTGCAATTACAGAAGGCGAAATTCCTGAATCACATAAAGCTCAAGCTGCAGAATATCGTGAGAAATTAATCGAAGCGGTAGCTAGCGTTGACGAAAATCTTATGGAGAAATACCTAGAAGGTGAAGAAATCTCAAATGCAGAGTTGAAAGCGGCTATCCGTAAAGCAACAATCGCAGTTGAATTCTACCCAGTTATTTGTGGTTCAGCATTCAAACACAAAGGTGTTCGAAAAATGCTTGACGCAGTAGTTGATTATCTTCCAGCTCCAACAGACGTACCAGCAATAAAAGGTATCTTACCTGATTCTGATGAAGAAGTTGTTCGTGAATCTAACGACTCACAACCATTCTCTGCATTAGCATTCAAAGTAATGACTGACCCTTATGTTGGTAAATTAACATTCTTCCGTGTGTACTCTGGTGTTCTTGAATCAGGTTCATACGTACAAAACTCTACAAAAGGTAAACGTGAGCGCGTAGGTCGTATCTTACAAATGCACGCGAATAGCCGTGAAGAGATTTCTAAAGTTTTTTCTGGTGATATCGCTGCTGCTGTTGGTCTTAAAGACACTACAACAGGTGATACTCTATGTGACGAGAAAAACCAAGTTATTCTTGAATCAATGGAATTCCCAGAGCCAGTTATCTCTTTATCTGTAGAACCGAAGTCAAAAGCTGACCAAGATAAAATGGGTCAAGCTTTACAAAAACTTCAAGAAGAGGATCCTACTTTCCGTGCTCATACTGACACAGAAACTGGACAAACAATCATCTCTGGTATGGGTGAACTTCACCTTGATATCTTAGTTGACCGTATGCGCCGTGAATTTAAAGTAGAAGCTAACGTTGGTGCTCCAATGGTATCTTACCGTGAGACATTCCGTGAGTCTGCTCAAGTTGAAGGTAAATTCGTTCGTCAATCAGGTGGTCGTGGTCAATTCGGACACGTTTGGATTGAATTCTCTCCAAACGAAGAAGGAAAAGGCTTTGAATTCGTAAATGGCGTTGTCGGTGGTGTTGTACCACGTGAATACATCCCAGCTGTTGAAGCAGGTCTTCGTGACTCTTTAAACAATGGTGTACTAGCTGGATATCCACTTATCGACATTAAGGCTCGTCTATTTGATGGTTCTTACCATGATGTCGATTCAAATGAAATGGCGTTCAAAATTGCTGCTTCTATGGCATTGAAAAACGCAATTTCAAAATGTAAACCAGTTCTTCTTGAGCCAATGATGAAAGTGGAAGTAGTAATTCCTGAAGAATACTTAGGAGATATTATGGGTAACATCACTTCTCGCCGTGGTCGCGTAGAAGGTATGGACGCTCGTGGTAATTCACAAGTTGTTCGTTCAATGGTTCCACTTGCAGAAATGTTTGGTTATGCGACAACACTTCGTTCTGCAACTCAAGGTCGTGGAGTATTCTCTATGACTTTCGATCACTACGAAGAAGTACCAAAATCAATTTCAGAAGAAATTATCAAAAAAAATAAAGGTTAATCATTGAAGTTTGATTTTTAATCTTGTATAACTATTTTGTAAGCTATGAATGGTGATGGATCTAGACCATCATCATTCATAACAAAAACTAATCATATAATTTTGAGGAGGACATCCCTAATGGCAAAAGCTAAATTCGATCGTTCTAAAACACATGCTAACATTGGTACAATCGGTCACGTTGACCATGGTAAAACAACTTTAACAGCTGCAATCGCAACAGTTCTTGCAAAACGTTCTGGTGGTACTGCAATGAGCTATGCACAAATCGATAACGCTCCTGAAGAAAAAGAGCGTGGAATCACAATCAACACTTCTCACGTTGAGTATGAAACTGCAGCTCGTCACTATGCACACGTTGACTGCCCAGGACATGCCGATTATGTTAAAAACATGATCACTGGTGCTGCACAAATGGACGGCGGGATCCTAGTAGTATCTGCTGCTGACGGCCCAATGCCACAAACTCGTGAGCACATCCTTCTTTCACGTCAAGTTGGTGTTCCTTACCTAGTAGTCTTCATGAACAAATGTGACATGGTAGACGACGAAGAGTTACTTGAATTAGTAGAAATGGAAGTTCGTGATCTTCTTTCTGAATATGACTTCCCTGGCGACGACATTCCAGTAATCAAAGGTTCTGCTCTTAAAGCTCTTGAAGGTGAAGAATCTTGGGAAGAGAAAATCGTTGAATTAATGGACGCTGTTGACTCTTATATCCCAACTCCAGAACGTCAAACTGACAAACCATTCATGATGCCTGTTGAGGATGTATTCTCAATCACAGGTCGTGGTACAGTTGCTACTGGTCGTGTTGAGCGTGGACAAGTTAAAGTTGGAGACGTTGTTGACATCATCGGTATCGTTGAAGAGCCGAAATCAACTACAGTAACTGGCGTTGAAATGTTCCGTAAACTTCTTGACTATGCAGAAGCTGGTGACAACATCGGTGCTCTTCTTCGTGGAGTAGCTCGTGAAGATATCCAACGTGGACAAGTATTGGCTAAACCAGGTTCAATCACTCCACATACTGAATTCAAAGCAGAAGTTTATGTTTTATCAAAAGAAGAAGGTGGACGTCACACTCCATTCTTCACTAACTACCGTCCTCAGTTCTACTTCCGTACAACTGACGTAACTGGTATCTGTAACTTACCTGAAGGCGTTGAAATGGTTATGCCTGGAGACAACATCGAAATGACTGTTGCTCTTATCGCTCCAATCGCGCTTGAAGAAGGTACTAAGTTCTCTATCCGTGAGGGTGGACGTACTGTTGGTGCTGGCGTAGTTGCTACTATCACTAAATAATTTAACCTTTTCATAAACCTTGCCGGGACGCTGGCAAGGTTTTTTTCTGTTTAAGCAATGTTAATTAAAGATGCTGATCTTGAATAAGGAACAATGTGCATTTGCACCTTAGATGGTACAAGCGAAATGTATGATAAATAGCTATCGTTTAACAAGCTCATAATAAAAGAGGGAATGCTTCTACCATTCAGCGGACGAAGCAAGTGTAGCGATGCAATGTACTTACATGTTTCGATGCTAGCGTACCGATACAGAAACAGTGCTTTTTCATAGATTCTCTAAAGCGCAAACACTGAATTTAGCTATTTCTATAGAAAGCTAATTAACTAAGGTAATAAATAATTAATAAAGAACGAAAGTCTGCATTGCGACTAGCAAGCCGCAAGAGTGTGAAGTGTGAGTCTCACGTGCACGCCGAATATGTGGTAAGTGCAAATGTACGGTAAACAATAATATCGTTTAAATTAGCCTCGGTTTAGGTACCCCTTCTATTAACCTCTAATCCACTACCAATATTATTATTGGAATGATTCTCCACATCTTGTATTGTTGACTTTTTCAACACAACTTGATATTCTTTAATCTGTTGTTCTACTACACTAGTGAACTAAAGTGCAAAGGAGATAATATAGATGAATGCTGTATTAATCGCTGTAGGAGTCATGCTGCTATTAAGCTTGTTGAGAGTTAACGTTGTGTTTGCATTACTTGTAGGGGCCGTTTCGGGTGGGCTGGCAGGTGGTTTAACCATGACAGATACAATCACTGCTTTTACAGACGGACTAGGCGGAGGGGCTTCCATTGCGTTGAGCTATGCATTGCTCGGTGGGTTTGCCGTCGCTATTTCTAAAACAGGGATTCCAGAGCTTCTTGTTGCAAGCATACTAAAACTAATTAAAAAAGACGGAGAAACAGAAAAGACCGCTTTGGCTAAAACGCTCATTATTTTGACGTTACTATTAATGGCTGTATTCTCCCAGAATTTAATCCCTATTCATATTGCTTTTATTCCATTACTTGTACCTCCCATTTTGAATGTAATGAATTTGCTTAAACTTGATCGTCGGCTGATTGCGTCTGTTCTGACATTTGGTTTAACGGCACCTTATATTTTATTGCCGTATGGCTTCGGATTTATCTTCCATGAGATCATCGCAACGCAAATGGAAGCTGCGGGTCTTGCAATCGATATGAAAGATATCCCGTATGCCATGTTAATTCCAACAGGAGGATTGGTCGTCGGACTGTTGGTTGCCATCTTCTTTTCTTACAGAAGACCAAGAGAGTATGTACAAGATATTACTATAGAAGCTTCAGAAGCGATTCTAGTTAGCAAAAAAGATATTGTCTTTACAATTGTTGCGTTAGTTGCTGCTCTCGTTGCTCAAATACAAACCGAGTCAATGATTATTGGAGCTCTTGCTGGGATTCTGACGCTGTACGTTGCTGGAGTTCTAAAATGGAAGGAAGCCGATAACTTATTAACTGAAGGTATGCGCATGATGGCATTCATCGGTTTCGTCATGATTGCTGCAAATGGATTTGCTTCTGTTATTCAAGCAACTGGAGACATTGAATCATTGGTAGGCAGTGCTTCTTCATTATTAGAAGGAAACAAAGCGCTCGCAGCAATGCTCATGCTTGTCATTGGATTATTAATCACGATGGGAATTGGTTCTTCATTCGCGACGATACCGATTATCGCAGCAATCTTCGTGCCGCTTGCTGTAGAGTTCGGATTCAGCACGCTCGCCATTATTTCTTTGATTGGCACAGCTGGTGCACTTGGAGATGCTGGATCGCCAGCGTCAGATAGTACGCTGGGACCAACTGCTGGATTAAATGTAGACGGCCAACACAATCACATTTGGGATACGTGCGTACCGACGTTTATCCATTACAATATTCCGCTACTGGTTTTCGGTTGGATTGCGATTATGGTTCTTTAATGGAAGAACTTAATGTTCGGACAATTACTCAAGCTATTGAAAGAAAAAAGGATTCATCATACAATAGGAAAGCGATAAAAAGAATTTCGTGAAACCACTTGCGTTATTCTTTTTCTTTATGTATAATATTGAAGTTGGTCTTTATCTGACTGCGATGATGCGAGAGGTTACCGACACACCCGGCCGCTTTGCCATGGCGGGATGTTGGAAAATTTTCGTTGAGAATGTCTAGTAAATAGGCGAAAAGGAGGGAAAATTATGGCAAAACAAAAAATTCGTATCCGTTTGAAAGCGTATGATCATCGAATTCTTGATCAGTCTGCTGAAAAAATTGTGGAAACTGCGAAACGTTCAGGTGCAAGTGTATCAGGTCCGATTCCACTTCCAACTGAGAAGTCTGTGTACACAATTCTTCGTGCGGTTCACAAGTACAAAGATTCTCGTGAACAATTCGAAATGCGTACGCATAAACGTCTGATCGATATCGTTAACCCAACACCACAAACTGTTGATGCGTTAATGAAGCTTGACTTACCATCTGGCGTTGATATTGAAATCAAACTTTAATGGTAAACAACAAATAGAACTAAACACAATTACTGTAGGAGGTGTGACAAATGACCAAAGGAATCTTAGGTAGAAAAATCGGTATGACGCAAGTATTTGCTGAGAACGGTGACTTAATCCCTGTAACTGTAATTGAGGCGTCTCCAAACGTAGTGCTTCAAAAGAAATCAGTTGAAACAGACGGCTACGAAGCGATCCAGTTAGGTTTTGAAGATAAGCGTGAAAAGCTTTCTAACAAACCTGCTAAAGGACACGTAGCAAAAGCTAGCACTGCTCCTAAGCGCTTCATCCGCGAATTCCGCGGCTTGAATATTGCTGAGTACGAAGTTGGTCAAGAAGTCAAGGTTGAAAGTTTCGCAGAAGGCGATGTAGTAGATGTATCAGGTGTGACAAAAGGTAAGGGTTTCCAAGGTGTTATTAAACGCCACGGACAATCTCGCGGACCTATGGCTCACGGATCTCGTTACCACCGTCGTCCTGGTTCAATGGGGCCTGTTGCTCCGAACCGCGTATTCAAACAAAAGAAATTACCTGGTCAAATGGGTGGCACAATGGTAACGATCCAAAACTTAGAAATCGTAAAAGTTGATGCTGATCGTAACTTGCTACTTGTTAAAGGTAATGTTCCTGGTTCTCGTAAAGCATTAGTAGTAGTTAAAACTGCTATCAAAGCTAACTAATTATATAGAGGAAGGAGGAAACAGGAATGCCAAAGGTATCTTTACTTAACCAAACAGGTTCATCTGTTGGTGAAATCGAATTAAACGATGCGGTTTTCGGAATCGCGCCAAACAGTAATGTATTATTTGATGCTGTAGTCGCTCAACGTGCGTCACTTCGTCAAGGTAATCATAAAGTTAAAAACCGTTCTGAAGTTGCTGGTGGTGGTCGTAAGCCATGGAAACAAAAAGGAACAGGTCGTGCTCGTCAAGGTTCGATTCGTTCTCCACAATGGCGTGGCGGTGGTGTTGTATTCGGTCCAGTTCCACGTAGCTACAGCTACAAATTACCGAAGAAAGTTCGTCGCTTAGCTCTACGTTCTGCTCTTTCTGCGAAAGTGTTAGAAGAGAATTTCGTAGTTCTTGAAGGCTTAGCTTTCAACGCACCAAAAACTAAAGATTTCTTGAAAGTGTTGAAAGACCTTTCTATCGAGAAAAAAGCTTTGTTCGTTACAGCTGAACTTGATGAAAACGTAGCATTATCTGCTCGTAACATCCCAGGAGTAACAGTCGTAACAGCAACAGGCATTAATGTTCTTGACTTGCTTGGACACGACAAAATTGTTGTGACAAAAGCTGCAGTAGAAAAAATCGAGGAGGTGCTTGGATAATGGAAGCACGTGATATTATTAAACGTCCGGTCATTACCGAGCGTTCTTCTGAAATCATGGAAGAGAAAAAGTACACTTTCTTAGTGGACACTCGCGCCAACAAAACTCAAGTTAAACACGCAATCGAAGAAATCTTTGGAGTAGATGTTGAGAAAGTTAACATCATGAACTACAAAGGTAAATTCAAACGCGTTGGTAAATTTGGTGGATACACTAACAAACGCCGTAAAGCAATTGTTAAGTTGACTGCTGATAGCAAAGACATCGAATTATTCGAAGTTTAATCCATACAGGATTCAAATTGAACTAACAAGAAGGAGGGAATAAACATGGCGATTAAAAAGTACAAACCTACCTCCAATGGTCGACGTAACATGACAGCTTCTGATTTCGCTGAAATCACGACTAACAAGCCTGAGAAATCATTGCTTGAGCCTGTCAAACGTAAAGGCGGCCGTAATAACCAAGGTAAGTTAACTGTTCGTCATCATGGTGGCGGCCATAAGCGTCAATACCGTGTCATCGATTTCAAACGATTTAAAGATGGCATTCCAGGACGCGTTGCTACTATTGAGTATGATCCAAACCGCTCTGCGAATATTGCATTAATTAACTACTTAGACGGTGAAAAACGTTACATCCTAGCACCTAAAGGCTTAGAAGTTGGCATGACTATCATGTCAGGTCCAGAAGCTGATATCAAAGTAGGTAACGCACTACCATTACAAAACATCCCTATGGGTTCTACAATCCATAACATCGAAATGAAACCTGGTAAAGGTGGACAATTAGTACGTTCTGCTGGTACTTCTGCGCAAGTACTTGGTAAAGAAGATAAGTACGTAATTATTCGTCTTCAATCTGGTGAAGTTCGCATGATTTTGGGAACTTGCCGTGCTACAATTGGTCAAGTTGGTAATGAACAACATGAGTTAATCAACATCGGTAAAGCAGGTCGTAACCGTTGGTTAGGTAAACGCCCAACTGTACGTGGATCTGTAATGAACCCGAACGATCACCCACACGGTGGTGGTGAAGGACGTTCTCCAATCGGTCGTAAATCACCAATGACTCCTTGGGGTAAACCAACTCTTGGTTACAAAACTCGTAAAAAGAAAAACAAATCCGACAAACTTATCATTCGTCGTCGTAAAAAATAATGTGATTCTTCTGCGGTTCGAACAGAGAGCCGTAGCGAGATCACTGAGGGAGGTTCCAAAATGGGTCGTAGCTTGAAAAAAGGACCTTTTGTTGATGACCATCTTATGAAGAAGGTTGACGCACAAAAGGACTCTGAGAAAAAACAAGTGATCAAAACTTGGTCTCGCCGTTCAACAATTTTCCCGACTTTTATCGGATTAACGATCGCAGTATATGACGGACGTAAACACGTTCCTGTATATGTGACTGAAGATATGGTAGGGCACAAATTGGGCGAATTCGCGCCAACACGTGCGTATAAAGGCCATGGCAATGACGATAAGAAAACAAGACGCTAATTGAGAGGAGGATATCCTGATGCAAGCTAAAGCTATTGCTAAAACAGTGCGTATTGCCCCTCGTAAAGTACGATTAGTCGTTGATTTAATCCGAGGCAAGCAAATCGGTGAAGCAGTTGCGATTTTGCGCCTTACACCTAAGGCGGCATCACCTGTTGTTGAAAAGGTGTTGAAATCTGCGGTTGCAAACGCTGAGCACAACTATGATTTAGATGTAAATAAACTAGTTATTTCTGAAGTTTTTGTTGACGAAGGTCCAACATTAAAACGTTTCCGTCCACGTGCAATGGGGCGTGCAAGCGCAATTAACAAACGCACAAGCCACATTACAATCGTGGTATCTGAGAAGAAGGAGGGATAATTCGTGGGTCAAAAAGTACATCCAATAGGATTACGTATCGGCATTATTCGTGACTGGGAGTCTAAATGGTACGCAGAAAAAGACTATGCAACTCTTCTTCACGAAGACTTAAAAATTCGTAGCTACATCGAAACACGTTTGAAAGAGGCTTCTGTTTCTAAAGTAGAAATCGAGCGCGCTGCAAACCGTGTTAATGTTACAATTCACACTGCGAAACCAGGTATGGTAATTGGTAAAGGTGGTACTGAAGTGGAAGCACTTCGTAAAAACCTAAACGCTACTACTGGCAAGCGTGTTCATATCAACATCGTTGAAATCAAACGTGCGGATCTAGACGCAAAATTAGTTGCTGAAAACATTGCGCGTCAATTAGAAAACCGCGTATCTTTCCGTCGTGCACAAAAACAATCATTACAACGCACTATGCGTGCAGGCGCTAAAGGTATTAAAACTCAAGTATCTGGACGTCTAGGCGGCGCTGACATCGCGCGTGCTGAACACTACAGTGAAGGAACTGTACCACTTCATACTTTACGTGCTGACATTGATTATGCACACGCTGAAGCTGACACAACTTATGGTAAGCTTGGTGTTAAAGTCTGGATCTATCGTGGTGAAGTCCTTCCAGTTAAGAAGAATTCTGTGGAAGGAGGCAAATAATATGTTAATGCCTAAACGCGTTAAATATCGTCGCGAACACCGCGGAAAAATGCGCGGAGAAGCGAAAGGCGGTAAAGAAATCACTTTCGGTGAATTCGGCTTACAAGCTGTTGAAGCTAGCTGGATCACTAACCGTCAAATCGAGTCTTCTCGTATTGCAATGACACGTTACATGAAACGTGGCGGTAAAGTATGGATTAAAATTTTCCCACATAAGCCTTACACTAAAAAGCCTCTTGAGGTTCGAATGGGTTCCGGTAAAGGTTCTCCTGAAGGTTGGGTAGCGGTAGTTAAACCAGGAAAGATCATGTTCGAAATCGCTGGTGTCTCTGAAGAGGTAGCACGCGAAGCACTTCGACTTGCATCACATAAGCTTCCTGTGAAATGTAAAATCGTAAAACGTGAAGAAATTGGTGGTGAATCTAATGAAAGCTAATGAACTCCGTGACCTTACCACTGCAGAAATCGAACAAAAAGTGAAATCACTGAAAGAAGAGCTTTTCAACCTTCGCTTCCAATTGGCGACTGGTCAATTAGAAAACACAGCTCGCATTAGCCAAGTACGTAAAGCTATTGCGCGTATGAAAACTGTGATTCGTGAAAGAGAAATCAGTGCAAATAACTGATAAAGGAGGTTTTCGAGCATGACTGAGCGTAACCAACGCAAAGTATACACGGGCCGTGTTGTTTCTGACAAAATGGACAAAACTGTAACTGTTATGGTAGAAACATACAAAAAGCATAAGCTTTACGGTAAGCGTGTTAAGTACTCTAAAAAGTTCAAGGCGCATGATGAGCAAAACGAAGCTAAATTAGGCGACGTAGTTCGTATCATGGAAACTCGTCCGTTGTCTGCTACAAAACGTTTCCGCCTAGTGGAAGTTGTAGAAAAAGCGGTTATTATCTAAATAGAAATTTCGGAACAGACCAAATTCCGAGAGGAGGTTACCTAAGTGATCCAACAAGAGAGTCGTATGAAAGTTGCTGACAACTCAGGTGCACGTGAAGTTTTAACAATTAAAGTGCTTGGTGGTTCTGGTCGTAAAACTGCTAACATCGGCGATATCGTCGTGTGTACAGTTAAGAAAGCAACACCAGGTGGCGTTGTCAAGAAGGGTGACGTCGTTAAAGCTGTTATCGTTCGCACTAAAAGCGGTGTACGCCGTAAAGACGGTACTTATATCAAATTCGATGAAAACGCATGCGTTATCATTCGTGACGATAAAGGCCCGCGCGGAACTCGTATTTTCGGACCTGTTGCACGTGAATTACGTGACAATAGCTTCATGAAAATCGTATCTTTAGCTCCGGAAGTTCTTTAATCAACTCGAAAGTGCTAAACAAGGAGGTGCGACAGAATGCATGTTAAAAAAGGCGACAAAGTTATGGTGATCTCAGGGAAAGAAAAAGGCAAAACTGGTACAATCATTGCTGCTTTTCCAAAGAAAGACCGTGTGCTAGTTGAGGGTATGAATCTTGTGAAAAAGCACATGAAACCAAACCAGGCAAATCCACAAGGTGGAATTGTCAGCCAAGAGGCATCAATTCACGTATCGAACGTTATGTTAATCGACCCTAAATCAGGCGAGCCGACTCGCGTAAGTTATAAAGTGGAAGATGGCAAAAAAGTTCGTGTTGCAAAAAAATCTGGCGAACAAATCGATAAATAAGTAAAAGAAGAAGGGAGGTACACACATGAACCGCCTAAAAGAAAAGTTTCTTAAGGAAGTTTCTCCTGCTCTAATGAGCAAGTTTGAATATAAATCAGTAATGCAAGTGCCACAAGTGGATAAAATCGTTATCAACATGGGTGTTGGTGACGCTGTTCAAAACACTAAAGCACTTGACGCTGCTGTAGAAGAATTAACTATCATCACAGGTCAAAAACCTGTTGTAACTAAAGCTAAGAAATCAATCGCTGGCTTCCGTCTTCGTGAAGGTATGCCAATCGGCGCGAAAGTAACATTACGCGGTGAGCGTATGTACGAATTCTTGGACAAATTAATTGCTATCTCTCTTCCACGTGTACGTGACTTCCGTGGTGTTTCTAAAAAAGCATTCGACGGTCGCGGTAACTACACATTAGGTGTGAAAGAACAATTGATCTTCCCTGAAATCGACTACGATAAAGTGTCTAAAGTACGCGGTATGGATATCGTAATTGTAACAACTGCGAACTCTGACGAAGAAGCTCGTGAGTTACTAACACAATTCGGAATGCCGTTCCAAAAGTAAACATAAGGGAGGCGTAAACGTGGCTAAAAAATCAATGATCGCTAAACAAAAGCGCACGCCAAAGCATAATGTACAAGCTTACACACGTTGTGAACGTTGCGGACGTCCGCATTCGGTCTTACGTAAATTTAAACTTTGCCGTATTTGTTTCCGTGAACTTGCTTACAAGGGACAAATTCCTGGCGTGAAAAAAGCCAGCTGGTAATCCCCTAAACTGGGAAGGAGGTTAATGTAATGACAATGACAGATCCGATTGCAGATATGCTTACACGTATTCGTAACGCGAACATGGTTCGCCACGAAAAACTGGAAGTACCTGCTTCAAACATGAAAAAAGAGATCGCTGAGATCCTTAAACGTGAAGGTTTTGTTCGTGACGTAGAATATGTTGAAGATAGCAAACAAGGTATCATTCGCATTTTCTTGAAATACGGTCAAAACAACGAGCGCGTTATTACTGGTTTAAAACGTATTTCAAAACCTGGTCTTCGTGTATATGCGAAAACTAATGAAGTACCTAGAGTATTAAATGGACTTGGGATTGCTTTAGTTTCAACTTCTAATGGTCTATTAACTGATAAAGAAGCACGCGCTAAACAAGTTGGCGGCGAAATCGTAGCTTACGTTTGGTAAAAAGCAACAAACGAATGGAGGTGCAAATAAATGTCTCGTGTAGGTAAAAAACCAATTGAGGTTCCTGCTGACGTTACTGTAACAATTGGTGCAAACAATGAAGTTACTGTAAAAGGTCCAAAAGGCGAGCTTACTCGTACTTTTAATGCAGATATTAAAATCGAAAAAGAAGAAAACGTTGTTACTTTAACACGTCCTTCTGAATCTAAAGAACACCGTACGATTCACGGTACAACTCGTGCTTTGCTTGCAAACATGGTTGAAGGTGTATCTAAAGGGTTCGAACGCAATCTTGAATTAGTTGGTGTTGGTTACCGTGCTTCTTTACAAGGTGAAAAACTTGTATTGAACGTTGGTTACTCTCATCCAGTAGAATTTACTCCTGAAGATGGCTTAATTGTAGAAGTTCCTACAAACACTAAGATCAGCATCAAAGGAATTAACAAAGAGCGCGTTGGTGCATTAGCATCTAACATCCGTCAAACACGTCCACCAGAGCCGTATAAAGGTAAAGGTATTCGTTATGAAGGCGAAGTTGTTCGTCGTAAAGAAGGTAAAACAGGTAAATAATGCTGCCTAAGCATTAGAAAGGAGTGACCTCTGTGATTACGAAACAAGATAAAAATCAAGTTCGTAAAAAACGTCATGCACGTGTACGTTCTAAAATCACGGGTACAGCTGAACGTCCTCGTTTAAACGTATTCCGTTCTAATAAACATCTATACGCGCAATTGATCGATGATACTGCTGGTGTAACACTTGTAAGTGCTTCTACTATGGAAAAAGATTTCGATGGTAAAGGTAATGTAGAGTCTGCAATCGCAATCGGTGAATCAATCGCTAAACGTGCTACGGAAAAAAACATCAAATCTGTTGTATTCGACCGTGGCGGTTACTTATATCATGGACGCGTTAAAGCTTTAGCTGAAGCTGCTCGCGAAAATGGCTTAGAATTTTAATAAGAAGGAGGGACACATTTCATGCGTCGCATTGATCCAAACAAACTTGAACTTGAAGAACGCGTTGTTACTATTAACCGCGTAGCTAAAGTTGTAAAAGGTGGACGTCGTTTCCGCTTCACTGCATTGGTTGTTGTTGGTGACAAGAATGGCCACGTAGGATTCGGTACTGGTAAAGCACAAGAAGTACCTGATGCTATCCGTAAAGCAGTAGAAGATGCGAAGAAAAACCTGATCGAAGTGCCTATGGTACGTGGTACTACTCCACACTTAATTATCGGTAACTTTGGCGCTGGTGAAATCTTAATCAAGCCTGCTGCTCCTGGTACTGGTGTTATCGCTGGTGGTCCAGTTCGTGCTGTACTTGAGCTAGCTGGTATTACTGATATTCTTTCTAAATCTCTTGGTTCTAACACACCAATCAACATGGTACGTGCTACAATCAATGGCTTAACTGGACTAAAACGTGCTGAGGACGTTGCTAAATTACGCGGCAAATCAGTTGAAGAGTTACTAGGTTAAGGGGGGAAATGACAATGGCAAAATTACAAGTTACCCTCACTAAAAGCGTGATCGGTTCTAAACCAGATCAACGTAAAACTGTAGAAGCTCTTGGCTTACGTAAAATGCATCAAACTGTTGAGCATGCTGACAACGCAGCTATCCGTGGGATGGTTGGGAAAGTAGCTCATTTAGTTTCTGTAAAGGAACTATAAAACGTACTTTAGAATAAGGAGGTGCCACACATATGAAACTGCACGAGTTAAAACCGGCAGAAGGATCTCGTTCTGAGCGCAAGCGTAAAGGTCGCGGGATTGGTTCTGGTAATGGTAAAACTGCAGGTAAAGGTCATAAAGGTCAAAACGCTCGTTCTGGCGGCGGTGTTCGTCCAGGATTTGAGGGTGGTCAAAACCCATTGTTCCGACGCTTACCAAAACGCGGCTTTACGAACATTAACCGTAAAGAATACGCTATTGTGAACCTTGATACATTAAACCGTTTCGAAGAAGGCACAGAGGTTACACCTGCTTTGCTTATTGAAACAGGTTTTGTGAGCAGCGAAAAAGCTGGAATCAAGATTCTTGGTAACGGATCTCTTGACAAAAAGCTTATTGTGAAAGCTCACAAGTTCTCTGCTTCAGCTAAAGAAGCTATTGAAACTGCGGGCGGACAAACAGAGGTGGTATAATGTTTCAGACAATCTCCAACTTTATGCGCGTTAGAGATATACGAAATAAAATTGTATTCACTCTGTTGATGCTGATCGTTTTCCGTCTCGGAACTTTCATTCCGGTACCAAACGTTGATGCTCAAGTCTTGCAAGCAGCTGACCAGTATAGCTTAATTGGTTTCTTAAATACATTTGGTGGCGGTGCCCTTGCTAACTTCTCGATTTTAGCAATGGGAATCATGCCGTACATCACTGCATCCATCATTGTACAATTGCTACAAATGGATGTTGTACCGAAGTTTACGGAGTGGGCAAAACAAGGTGAAGTCGGAAGACGTAAACTTGCTCAGTTCACACGTTACTTCACAATCGTGTTGGCGTTCATTCAAGCGATGGCAATGTCTTACGGGTTTAACCGTATGTATGATGGCTCTTTAATTAAAGCCGATGGCATTTCAACGTATATTGTCATAGCTATTGTGTTAACAGGTGGAACTGCGTTCCTTCTTTGGTTATCTGAGCAGATTACTGCTAAAGGTGTCGGTAATGGTATTTCCATTATCATCTTTGCAGGTATCGTTGCTGCGATGCCAAGTACTGCTAACCAAATCTATGCATCTCAAATTGAAGACGCTGGTGATCAATTATTCATCAAAATTGCGATTTTGGCACTTCTTCTTTTAGCGATTATTGCAATCACTGTAGGAGTCATTTACGTTCAACAAGCATTACGTAAAATTCCGATTCAGTATGCAAAACGTGTAACTGGCCGTGGGACTACTGGTGCTCAACAGACACACTTACCGTTAAAAGTGAATGCAGCTGGTGTTATTCCAGTTATCTTCGCAGTGGCGTTTATCATTACACCACAAACACTTTCCACCTTCTTCGGACAGAATAAAGTAACAGATTTCATTCAGAACACGTTTGATTACTCGCAACCGGTGGGCATGCTCATCTATGTAGCGTTAATCGTTGCATTTACGTATTTCTATGCGTTCATTCAAGTGAATCCTGAAAATGTTGCCGATAACTTGAAAAAGCAAGGTGCATATATTCCAGGAATTCGTCCAGGAAAAAACACACAAGACTACTTAACAACAGTTTTGTACCGTTTAACTTTCGTGGGTGCGATTTTCCTTGCGCTAGTCGCAATCATGCCGATTTTGTTCATTAACTTTGCTGGTCTTCCAGCTGCTGCACAAATCGGTGGAACAAGTTTGTTAATCGTTGTCGGTGTTGCACTGGAAACGATGAAACAGCTCGAAGCACAACTAGTGAAACGCCACTACAAAGGCTTCATGAAATAATGTTGGTTTAGAGGAACGATTTCGTTCCTTTTAACCTGCAAATTGTAGCAGGGGGCAAAACGTATGAATATCGTTTTAATGGGTCTGCCAGGTGCAGGTAAAGGCACTCAAGCAGATAAAATTGTTGAGAAGTACGAAATCCCTCATATTTCTACAGGCGACATGTTCCGAGCAGCTATAAAAGATGGTACGGAACTAGGCCTAAAAGCCAAAGCGTTTATGGATGAGGGTGCATTAGTACCTGATGAAGTAACGATCGGAATTGTCCGTGAAAGATTAAGCAAAGCTGATTGTGAAAAAGGATTTCTATTGGACGGGTTTCCACGTACTGTTCCTCAAGCTGAAGCACTTGATGCGCTTTTAGCAGATTTGAACAAAGACGTAGAGCACGTTTTGAACATCCAAGTTGAACAAGAAGAGTTGATTAAGCGCCTAACTGGTCGTCGCATCTGTAAAGTCTGCGGCACTGCGTACCATTTAATCTTCAATCCATCTCAAAAAGATGGAGTGTGTGATAAAGATGGAGGCGAGCTTTACCAGCGCGCGGATGACAATCCGGAAACGGTCTCAAACCGTCTGGAAGTAAATATGAAACAAACACAACCTTTGCTTGACTATTATGGCAACAAAGGCGTGTTGACAAATATTAACGGTCAGCAAGACATTCATAAGGTATTTGCTGATTTAAACGCTCTTTTAGAGGGCAACCGCAGCTGAACCTAGCGGCACGCTTGTAAACGGAATTTAATTTCTAGAGCTGCAAAAGCAAATTATGCCCGATATACGAAAGAACGAAATAGACAATGTTACGTCTAAGAGGATCCCTTTGTCCTTTCGTGCATTTCTACTTCCGACAAGGTATAATGGGTTTCGTGGAAGCATCTGTGTAACGGATATGGTGGAACTCATCCAAGGCATTCCGAGCGGTCGTGTTTACATGAGGGAGACAAGGTTCACCCGGGTCAGTCTACTCCGTAGGTTGCCAGAAGCGAAGCCTGACGAGTGTCTTTCGAACATCTCTCATGCAAAACAAACATATGTTGAAACGAAAAGAATCCTACACGGGTTTCGATTTGCGGAACATTCCGTTTGATTTGATGATGAGAACCTGATTTTTTATACAGAAGGGAGACAGGGTTGATGGCGAAAGACGATGTAATTGAAGTCGAAGGTACAGTTGTTGAGACTTTGCCAAACGCGATGTTTAAGGTAGAATTGGAAAACGGTCATACGATTCTTGCACATGTTTCGGGCAAAATCCGTATGCACTTTATCCGCATCCTGCCTGGAGATAAAGTCACAATTGAACTTTCTCCTTACGATTTAACTCGCGGTCGTATCACATACCGTTTTAAATAATCTTTTGCACTCCGGACCACTAAGGAGGTTGGGTTAGATGAAAGTGAGACCATCTGTGAAACCGATCTGCGAAAAATGTAAAGTTATTCGCAGACGCGGTAAAGTAATGGTAATCTGTGAAAATCCTAAACATAAACAAAAACAAGGCTAATTTGAAGGAGGTGCACGACACACATGGCTCGTATTGCTGGTGTTGACATTCCGCGCGATAAACGCGTTGTTATTTCATTAACATATATTTTCGGGATTGGTAAAACAACTGCACAAAAAGTTTTAGCTACTGCAGGAGTTGCTGAAGATACACGCGTGCGTGATCTTACAGAAGACGAATTAAACAAAATTCGTGAATCAATCGGTGCTTTCAAGGTAGAAGGTGACCTTCGCCGTGAAGTATCATTAAACATTAAACGCTTGATGGAAATCGGTTCATTCCGTGGTATCCGTCATCGTAGAGGTTTACCTGTTCGCGGTCAAAATACGAAGAACAATGCGCGTACGCGTAAAGGTCCTCGTAAAACTGTTGCTAACAAGAAAAAATAATCGGTAAAGGAGGTTTCTTCCTAACATGGCACGTAAACAACAAACACGTAAGCGTCGTGTGAAAAAGAATATCGAATCCGGTATTGCTCACATCCGCTCTACATTTAACAACACAATTGTAACGATTACAGATATGCAAGGAAATGCGGTATCTTGGTCAAGTGCTGGTTCACTTGGTTTCAAAGGTTCTCGTAAATCAACTCCGTTTGCTGCGCAAATGGCTGCTGAAGCAGCGGCGAAAGCTTCTGTGGAACATGGTCTTAAGACGTTAGAAGTAACGGTAAAAGGTCCTGGTGCTGGTCGTGAAGCTGCAATTCGTGCACTTCAAGCTGCTGGTCTAGATGTTACAGCTATTAAAGATGTAACTCCAGTTCCGCATAACGGTTGCCGACCACCAAAACGTCGTCGCGTGTAATAGGTGCGACTCAATTAATTGATTGAGAACATCATTTCTTGTACAAACTGAGTTGTGCAATCACCGATAAGTCTTAGTACTTATTGATTTCTGATGGAACGAACCTATACATTCGATGTTTTGAAGGAGGGTATATTTGAATGATCGAAATTGAAAAACCAAAGATTGAAACGGTTGAGATCAGCGAAGGTGCCAAATTTGGCAAGTTTGTTGTAGAACCGCTTGAGCGTGGATATGGAAACACATTAGGTAATTCCCTACGTCGTATCCTTTTGTCTTCTTTACCAGGGGCTGCTGTAACTTCTATTCAAATTGATGGCGTGCTTCACGAGTTCTCTACTATTGAGGGCGTAGTTGAAGATGTCGCTTCAGTTATTATGAACGTGAAGAAACTAGCTCTTAAAATCTACTCTGACGAAGAAAAAGTCATTGAGATTGATGTTAAAGGTGATGGAACGGTTACAGCTGCTGACATTACACATGACAGTGATGTAGAAATTTTAAATCCTGATCTCTATATTGCAACAATCGGTAAAAATGGTCATTTGCGTATGCGTATGTATGCACAACGCGGCCGCGGTTACACTCCTGCTGATCAAAACAAACGTGAGGATCTTCCTATCGGCGTGATCCCAATCGACTCTATATATACTCCAGTTTCACGCGTCAATTTCCAAGTAGAAAATACTCGTGTTGGTCAAATGACTAACTTCGATAAACTTTCTCTTGATGTGTGGACAGATGGCAGCATCGGTCCTAAAGAGGCGATTTCGCTTGGCGCGAAAATTTTAACGGAGCATTTAAATATCTTCGTTGGTATGACTGATGAGGCAAAAACTGCTGAAATCATGGTTGAGAAAGAAGAAGACCAAAAAGAAAAAGTGTTGGAGATGACTATCGAAGAGCTTGATCTTTCTGTTCGTTCTTATAACTGCTTGAAGCGCGCTGGTATCAACACGGTACTTGAGTTAGCTAACAAGTCAGAAGACGACATGATGAAAGTACGTAACCTTGGACGTAAATCACTAGAAGAAGTAAAAGCGAAGTTAGAAGAGCTTGGCTTAGGATTACGCAAAGAAGACTAAGCGACTTTTTTGATATAACAGATTAATATTCAACAAAGGAGGTAAACATCTATGGGTTACAGAAAACTTGGTCGTACAAGTTCTCAACGTAAAGCGATGTTACGTGACTTAACAACTGATTTGATCATCAACGAACGCATTCAAACGACAGAAGCTCGTGCGAAAGAACTTCGTTCAGTTGTTGAAAAAATGATTACATTAGGTAAACGTGGAGATTTGCATGCACGCCGTCAAGCTGCATCTTATATTCGTCGTGAACTAGTGACTGCTACTGATGAAGAAGGCACTGAAACAACAATTTATGCTTTGCAAAAATTGTTTGATGATGTAGCACCACGCTACGCTGATCGTCAAGGCGGATACACACGTATTATGAAAATGGGACCTCGTCGTGGAGACGGAGCACCTGTTGTAGTGATTGAATTAGTTTAATCATCACAATTCGAAGAGGGTTCTAGGTTAGTAGCCGCCCTCTTCTTTTTAAAAGAAAAAGATTTATACGACATAATGAAAAGCAGAGCGTTACGATGAGCGGACCTTTTGGTAGCGTCTCGTCTAGCTCTACGCACCTCATTCACGTAGACGGTCTGAGCAACCGAATACGAAAAAGATATAGAAGAGCGCATTTCTCTGAATGAGGTGCGCGCTTTTTTATTTCATTGATAGAAAATATTTATTATTTGGATATCAGTGTAAGAATATATACTCAGTTTGCACCTTTCTGGTGCAAACTGTGTTTTTGTAATAGTGTAAAATAGAAACATTGATGAGAATGAGTTGAGTTCGAGCAGAGTAAGAGGAGGTCATATAGAGATGACAGAAATAATATCACTACATGAAGTCACCTATACATATTCACCAGAAGAAAAGGATGCGCGAAAAGCTGTAGAAAACATTTCTTTTTCTGTCAATGATGGCGAGTGGATTGCAATCGTTGGTCATAATGGTTCTGGTAAATCCACAATGGCGAAACTCATGAATGGACTGTTATTTCCTCAATCGGGGGAAGTACGTGTTCTTGGTGAAACGCTGAATGAAGAGAATTTATGGGATATTCGTTCACAAATGGGCATGGTATTTCAAAACCCAGACAATCAATTTGTCGGGGCTACCGTCCAGGACGATGTCGCTTTTGCTTTGGAAAATAACGGAGTTCCGTTTAAAGATATGGTTGTACGTGTGCACGAGTCCCTTGCGCAAGTGAAAATGGAAAAGTTCTTAGATAGTGAGCCGCATCATTTATCAGGTGGACAGAAGCAACGAGTAGCTATTGCGGGTGCATTGGCTTTAAAGCCGAGAATTCTTATCTTGGATGAAGCTACTTCTATGCTCGACCCACAAGGGCGGGAAGAAGTATTAACTACCGTTCGTAGATTACGGGAGAAAACACAGTTAACGGTTTTATCCATAACGCATGATCTCGAGGAAGCTTTACTTGCGGATCGCATTTTTGTAATGAATAACGGGCACAAATATGCTGAAGGCACACCAGCTGAAATTTTTTCTCGTGGAGAAGAACTGGTGGCACTTGGATTAGATCTGCCATTTGCCATGAAAATGGGCAGTCTATTACGTGCGAATGGAATAGAGTTAAACAACGAACACATGTCAGAACAAGAGTTGGTGAATGATGTATGGACATCCAACTTCAACAAGTAGGGTATGCCTACGCCAAAGGGACACCTTTTGAAAAACGTGCACTATACGACGTGGATTTACTTATTCCTTCTGGTTCCTACCAGGCTATTATCGGACATACTGGCTCAGGGAAATCGACTTTACTGCAACATTTAAATGCATTATTGAAACCATCTGAAGGGTCAGTACAGCTTGGCGATATGACGATTGAAGCTGGCAAGAAAGCAAAGAACTTAAAATCGATCCGTCAGCAAATTGGCATCGTTTTTCAATTTCCTGAACATCAATTGTTTGATGAGACTGTCTTGAAAGATATCATGTTTGGTCCTTTAAACTTTGGCGTACCAAAAGAAGAGGCGGAACGACGGGCACGTGTCTTAGCTGACCAACTGGGTTTACCTGAAGAAGTACTGGATAAGTCACCGTTCGATTTGTCGGGTGGTCAAATGCGACGAGTGGCCATTGCGGGTGTGTTGGCGATGGAACCTAGCGTCTTGGTATTAGATGAGCCTACAGCAGGTTTGGACCCTCGTGGACGTCAGGAAATCATGGATTTGTTCCACCAACTGCATGTAGAAAAAGGATTAACCACGGTTTTGGTAACCCATTCTATGGAAGATGCGGCGCGCTATGCAGATCGAGTAGCGATCATGCATGATGGCCGATGTGTTCTAAGTGGCGATCCGGTCACTATTTTCGGAAATGAAGAGAGACTTGCTGAATATCATTTAGCAGCACCACGTGTTGTACGTTTCCAACGTCAAGTTGAAGCTCGACTAGGTTATCCATTGGACAGACTCTGCTTGACAGAAGAACAGTTAGCGCTGGAAATAAGTCGTGTCGTCCAAAGGGAGCGTGATTCCTTATGATGGAAAAAATGATATTTGGTCGTTATATTCCAGGGGATTCATTTGTACATAAACTGGACCCTCGTTCGAAACTGATATTTGTCTTTTTGTTTATTGCCATTGTCTTTTTGGCAAACAATGCTGTGACATATGCATTAATTCTTGCATTCACTTTAGGAACTGTTTTGCTATCACGTATTCGACTATATTTCTTAATTAATGGGTTGAAACCCATCATGTTTTTACTCATATTTACTTTCCTGATACACATCTTCTTTACAAAAGAAGGAGACTTATTGTGGAAATGGCAGTTTATCGAAGTGTATGAAGAAGGACTGAGACAAGGTATTTTCATTTCCACTAGATTTTTGGTTCTGGTCTTTATCACATCCATTTTAACACTGACCACTTCGCCGATTTCAATAACAGATGGAATGGAAGTTCTATTGAACCCATTCAAACGTTTCAAATTACCCGTGCATGAACTCGCGTTGATGATGTCTATTTCGTTGCGCTTTATTCCAACGTTGATGGATGAAACTGATAAAATTTTGAAAGCCCAGATGGCCCGCGGATCCGATATTAGTACGGGCTCCATCAAAGAGCGAATCAAGGCGGTTGTGCCGTTACTTATCCCTTTGTTTGTCAGTGCATTTAAACGGGCTGAAGATTTAGCTGTAGCGATGGAAGTACGTGGCTACCGTGGTGGAGAAGGGCGAACACGATACCGTCAATTAAAGTGGGATTGGCGCGATAGTACGGCACTCGCCATGTTAGGGATATTAACTTTATTACTATGGTGGCTCCGATCGTAAAACTGGAGGGAAAAATGCAGTGAAACGCTTAAAAGCAATTATCATGTATGACGGCTATGGATTTGCCGGCTATCAAGTACAGCCTAATGCTCGAACGGTACAGCTCGAACTGGAGCGTGTCCTGACAAAAATGCACAAAGGGACAATCGTCCGTGTTGTGGCAAGTGGTCGGACAGATGCCGGAGTTCATGCGACTGGACAAGTCATCCATTTTGATACCGACCYGCAATTTCCCATCGAGCGATGGCAACGGGCACTAAATGTTCAGCTGCCCGGCGATATCCGAGTGGTGTCTGTGGAAGAAGTATCAAGTGACTTTCATGCCCGATATGGTACTTCAGGCAAAGTATATCGATACAAATGGGGCTTAGGAGACGTTGAGAGCCCTTTTAAGCGTCATTACGTCGTTTATATGCCTGGAACCAATCCGGACATCGAGCGAATGAGAGAAGCCGCTCAAGCGTTTTTAGGCACACATGATTTTACGAGTTTTTGTTCAGCTCGCACAGAAGTAATCGACCGGGTTCGAACCATCAAACGATTGGAATTGATTGAAAGTGAGCAGGGTGAGCTTCATATGGTGATTGAAGGCGACGGGTTTTTATATAATATGGTTCGCATCATTGCGGGGAATTTGTGGGAAGTTGGGATTGGTCGTCGTGAGCCGGGCGACATGGTACTAATGCTTGCCGCAATGGATCGCAAAAAGGCCGGTAAAACCGCGCCGGCACACGGTTTGTACTTGGAATCTGTATTTTATTCCGTATGAAGCAACACGTCCAGGTGTTTTAAAATAATTCCTTGACTTTTTGTTCCATACGTTATATGATGACACATGGTATTTCATTAACCCCACAATAAGCCCCGAAACTTGTTGTTGATGATGATATAGAAAATTTCAAATCAGATTAGATCGAATTAGGAGGACAAAATACATGCGTACAACATTCATGGCTAAAGGTCACGAAGTAGAGCGTAAATGGTTAGTAGTAGACGCAGAAGGCCAAACACTTGGTCGTTTAGCTTCTGAAGTAGCTGCTATCTTACGTGGAAAAAACAAACCAACATTCACACCACACGTTGACACAGGTGATCACGTGATCATTATCAACGCTGAGAAAATCGAATTGACTGGTAAAAAATTGACAGACAAAATTTACTACCGTCATACACAATTTGCTGGTGGATTGAAAAAACGTACTGCATTACAAATGCGTACAAACTACCCAACAAAAATGCTTGAATTAGCAATCAAAGGGATGCTTCCTAAAAACTCTTTAGGTCGTCAAACGTTCACTAAACTTCACGTATACGCTGGAGCAGAACATCCACATGCAGCACAAAAACCAGAAGCTTATGAGCTTCGCGGATAATCATAGAGGAGGATACAACCTTGGCACAAGTTCAATATATCGGCACAGGTCGTCGTAAAAGCTCAACTGCACGTGTACGTTTAGTACCGGGCGAAGGCAAAATCGTAATCAACAAACGTGACGTAGAAGACTACGTACCATTCGCAACATTACGCGAAATCATCAAACAACCATTAGTAGCAACTGAAACAGTTGGAAGCTACGATATCCATGTAAACGTTAATGGTGGTGGATACACAGGTCAAGCAGGCGCAATCCGTCATGGTATTGCTCGTGCACTACTTCATGTAGATCCTGATTTCCGTCCAGCATTGAAATCTGCAGGATTGTTAACTCGTGACTCACGCATGAAAGAACGTAAAAAATACGGTCTTAAAGGCGCTCGTCGTGCACCTCAGTTCTCAAAACGTTAATCTTCGGATTTTCAAAAACCCTTTCCCGTTCGTGGGAGAGGGTTTTTTTGTGTATGGAAAATTGTTTTGACCACAGATCATAACTCAATGTACCTTTAAAATTTGTTAAGGTTTGCTGTTTTGTAAATATAGATTTTACTCGTCTTAACTGTTGTTCTAATTATACGTATTCGTTGATATTAATGAATATAAGCAATCGGAGGAGGATAATTAATAGCAATTGTGTACACAAATTACGCTCCTATTGTGATTAAAAAAGGAAGGGAATTGAATAAGTGAAATCGAGCAAATTAAATGCAAGAATTATCGGAGTGCTTTATATTGTTGCGACGGTTGCGGCAATCATAGGGCTTATTTTGTATAATCCGATTCTCAATGACCCTGATTACCTCGTTTCGGGAGCTAAAAACGAAAACCAGATAATACTTGGGGCGATTTTTGAGTTGATTCTGGCCTGTTCTGCTATTGGCACAGCCATTATGCTATATCCATATATAAGAAACCAAAATGAAAGCATTGCACGTGGGTATGTGTGCTTCCGTTTTTTTGAAGCTGTTCTCATTGTAATTGGCATAGTCAGCGTACTTTCTCTATTGACGTTAAGCCAGGTATTCGTAAGTTCAGATAATCCGAGTATATCCACATATCAAACTTCAGGCACATTGTTACTGGCAGTTCATGACTGGACTTTTATTTTGGGTCCCAACTTTATGTTAGGTGTAAACACTTTGATGTATAGCTATTTGCTTTATCAATCTAAACTTGTACCCCGATTTATATCCGTCATGGGCCTTGCAGGAGCATCAATGATTATAATCGCAGCTTTGTTAGAAATGTTCGGAGTGATTCAGCAGGTTTCAACATGGGGAACCATCCTGGCAATCCCGATCTTCTTCTTTGAAATGATATTAGCGGTATGGCTGATCGTGAAAGGGTTCAATTCAAAAACGCTTCAATCTGCTTCGGTTTCATAATTGTTTACATGAACTTTTTAATTGTACCTCAGTTCTCAAAACGTTTATCATCGGATTTTCAACAACCCTTTCCCATTCGTGGGCGAGGTTTTTTTGTTTTATCAATGTTTCCTTTTTATCTAATACTTTTAAGTTTGTTGCATAAAATAGCGAGGATGAACTTTATGAGGGACCGGGAGTATACCAAATTATGTAACGGGGGAAGAAAAATCGGTTATTATATTACGGTTGAAGAGAATGTGAATATTTACGTTGAGGATTTGAATCCTGGAAATGGCAAGCCCATTCTGTTTTTGCATGGATGGCCAGCCAATCATAAAATGTTTGAATATCAGTTCGATCAGCTCCCTGCAATGGGTTACCGCTGTATCGGAATCGATCATCGGGGATTTGGAAAATCTGATCGCCCTTGGGATGGTTATAATTATGATCGAATGGCTGATGATGTACGAGTTATAATCGATACGCTGCAATTGGAGGATGTCATTCTAGCTGGTCACTCAATGGGAGGCGCAATTGCCATACGCTATATGGCCCGCCATGAAGGCCATAAAATTTCAAAGTTGGCTCTTTTTGGCGCAGCTGCACCTTCCTTTACCAAACGTCCTGATTTTCTATATGGAAAAACAACAGAAGAAGTAGATCAATTGATTCAAGAAACATACACCAATCGACCGCAAATGCTGGCTGGTTTTGGAGATGTTTTTTTCGCAAGGTATCTAACTGAAAGTTTTATTGATTGGTTTCAGAGTCTAGGATTAGAAGCTTCCGGTCATGCAACTGCCATGTGTCTCTTGGCACTAAGGGATGAAGACTTACGAAATGATCTAGCCGAAATCCATGTGCCTACCGCCATTTTCCATGGGAAACAAGATAAAGTATGTCCATATGTATTAGGGGAGTTTATGCATGTGGGTATAAAAGGATCGGAACTCATTCCTTTTTATTACAGTGGGCATGGATTGTTCTATTGTGAGATGAAAAAATTTAATAGGGAGCTTGTTCGTTTTATCGGATAAAAAAGGAACAATTTAGCAGAAGGCTTCACTTATTAATAAGTTTAGTTGTTTGCAGGATGACAGAAGGACTTTTCAATTTGAAATATTTACGAAAAGTAATCATATACATTCAGTAAGGTGATTTTAAGAAGGTGGAATAGCATGCCCTTTATACATAAAACGATATCGATTGTTGTTGGAAGTTTGTTGATGGCAATAGGCGTGAACGTTTTTCTGATTAACCATGAGTTATTGGATGGTGGCACTTTTGGGATGGGGTTAATATTGCATTACCTGACAGGGATGCAAGTGGGATTGCTGGTGATCTTGTTGAGTGTTCCTGTATTGATTCTTGCTTTGTTTTATAATCGATCTTTTTTATACAATAGTATTCACGGTATGCTGATCTCTTCCTTTGTAGTGGATTTAACGTATAATCCGTTACGGGCTTTAGGATATGTTCTGGATCAAAATCCGTTAGGGAGCGCGGTACTAGGGGGCATATTTGTTGGTGCTGGAATCGGACTCATGCTTCGTTACGATACCAGTATTGGCGGAACGGATTTGCTGGGACAAATTATAGCAAATTATTTGAAAATCAATCCCGGAGTGATTATCTTTATGATTGATTTCATTATAGTTTTTACAGGTTACTTTTTAATTGACGACAGCTCCTTGGTTTTATCGTTTATCACAGTAATCTGTGTTGGGACGATGACCAGTCTGCTAGCTATGAAGAGTAAAAAGGTAAAAGTGCCTGTTATTTCATTTGGAGTTTGATTATAAAAGAGTCGGAGTGTTTTCTGGGCTTTCGAACAAATAGAAATTTATAAAATGGCCGCAATCCTCTTTTGAGGTTTGTGGCCATTTATTTAGAGTTTAACATATGAGTTCTCAAATGATAATGGTTTCAAATGTCACATCTGGAATATCTCTGGAACCGAAAATTAGAAGGGAAATGAACACAACAAGTAAAATAACATTCACAAATTTCACTCCATCAAAACTGGAATTCCTTTTAGCATCAAAACAATTCAAATGTATCACTTCCTTTTTTTATTCATTCGTTTACTTAGGGCATCAAACATTTCGTCAAGGGTCATGTCACCGTTTTTATCCAAAAAATCAGCCATCTGATTCGTTTTGTCATCTTCTTTACTTCGATATTTCCCGATTAATGTGACATCAACGTTGGGGGAATTGCGAAATAGAGTGACTGCATCCACTTTAAGCTTTCCGAGGAGAAGCAGGGAAGCGGTGATTATTTCAAGGTCTTTCCCTTTCAATAAGTCATGCAGGGTGTATTTTGAATTTAACTGTTTGCGAAACTGATCGTCATTCATGCTGGAATTCCCCCCTCTTACTATCGTATGTAATTTAACGAGAAAGGTTTGTAGAACTCATCCCTATAGTGAATAGGCAATCTTACATTCGGAAATAATGAAAAAGGCGATGCAGTAATAGGAAGGGGAAGTTACATATGAATCTGGATGATTATAGTTTTTTAGAGATGATTGTTAGAACGACCGTTACTTTTGTGGTCTTGCTTGGTCTTGCACGGCTTTTAGGTAAGGAACAATTAAGTCAGTTAACCTTTTTTAATTACATAACCGGTATCACTATTGGTTCGATAGCTGGTGAAGTGGTTGCACATGACGATACTCATTATTTCAATGCGATAACATCATTGATTTGGTGGTCTATTCTAACAGTGATTTTCAGTTATATATCAATGAAATCAGCCAAGGCAAAATCATTACTCGATGATAAACCGATGATTGTCATAAAGAATGGAAAGATTTTGGAGAACGGACTTAAGAAAAGCCGCCTTCCTATTGGGGATTTAAATATGTTACTAAGAATGCAGGGGATTTTCTCAGTTAAGGATGTGCATTTTGCAGTTTTGGAAACAAACGGAGAGCTGAGTGTTTTCAAAAAAGTTGCGCAGCAATCAGCGACGAAGCAAGATGTAAAAGCACAAATCGTTGTGCCGAAATATATGCCCTGCACAATCATTGCGGAAGGTAAAATCATTATGCGAAATTTGCAGGGAGCTGGCCTAACAGAAGAGTGGGTAATGAAACAATTGAAGAAACATGGCGTGAATTCAATACAACAAGTATTTTATGCCGAGATTGAATCGGATGGCACCATTTACATTGATTTAAGAGAAGACGATTGAAATACCGATAATATTTGACGAAACCTTTTCTTTTCATGGAAAAGGTTTTATATGTTTTAAAAGCAACCAATCTTTTGCTCATAGTTCGCCTCGGACATACGTATAGTGAGTTTAAAAGGTGGTGTCGTACGCGTTGAAACGCTGGATAGTAATTGGACTTTTATTGTTAGTTTCAGTAACGGTTGTGGTTTATGAAACGCAAGCTTCCGATCGCGCATTCTTTTTGCCTGCCCCTCTTGGTGGAATGAAAATTGTGGTAGACCCGGGTCATGGAGGAATGGACGGGGGAGCATCGGTGGGTGAGGTCGTCGAATCAGATATTACGCTTGCACTGGGAAAAGAGCTCGAGAAGGAATTAAAGAAGTTGGGTGCAGAAGTAGTCATGACACGTTCACATGCAGATGATGCAGTAGCGGAGCACAATCCAAAAGCAACTTTTCCGACCATTCGAGCTAGAAAACTCGCTGATTTGAAATTGCGTGAAGAAATGATTGTCAATTCAGATGCGGATTTATTTATCAGTGTTCATGTAAACTCCATACCAGATGCAAGATGGCGCGGAGCTCAAGTGTTTTACCATAGAGACGGCCATGAAGGTGGAGCGGCTATTGCAAAAGCGATTCAAGGTGCCATCCGGGAACATATCGGAAACACCGACCGTGAAGCATTGGCAATCAAACAAGTATATTTATTGAAAAAAGCAACTGTRCCGGCGGTCTTAGTGGAAACTGGTTTCTTAAGTAATCCTGAAGAACGAAAGTTGCTGACATCAAAAGATTACCAGGAGCAAATGGCAGAAGCGATTGCTGATGGCATTGAAAAGTATGTAGACAGTCAAATGCAATGACACGAATGACCATGTACCGGTAATTTAGAAAAGTTGACGAGTAACCGTTTATCAATCCTACCCACTCAATCTGGATACCTTACAACACTACCACCTCCAATTCGATATGATATACTATAGGACGAAATGTACATTGAAGGAGTGTCTAAATTGATGAATGAACAACAGGTCCGTGAAATGCTCGGGCAATTACTGGACCCTTTTTTACATAAAACGTTACTCGAAACAAATGGCATTAAAGAAGTATCCATTAAAGAAGAAAAAAATCACGTTAGCGTAAAGCTGGCGATTGCGAAAACAAACACTGCGGAACAAATGCAGTTGCAAATGAAAGTTGTAGACTCATTGAAACAAGCTGGCGTTGGTACAGTGGGGATTCGCTTTGAAGAATTACCTGCAGAAGTATTGGCACAATTCCGTGGAACGGCAACAGAGTCTGAAGCTCAGGATTTGTTGTCCCCATTAAATAAAGTGGAATTTATCTCAATTGCCTCAGGTAAAGGAGGCGTAGGGAAGTCTACGGTTTCCGTCAATTTGGCAGTGGCATTAGCTCGTTTAGGTAAAAAAGTCGGATTAATCGATGCGGATATTTATGGATTCAGCGTGCCAGATATGATGGGAATACAACAAAGCCCAAAAATTGAAGGCAATCGCATCATTCCAGTTGAACGTTTTGGTGTAAAAGTCATCTCAATGGGCTTCTTCGTAGAAGATAATGCACCTGTAGTATGGCGTGGTCCGATGCTAGGGAAAGTATTAGATCAATTCTTTAAAGATGTTGAGTGGGGCGAGTTGGATTATTTACTACTTGATTTACCACCTGGAACAGGTGACGTTGCACTCGATATCCATCAAATGATTCCAGCATCAAAAGAAATCGTGGTAACAACACCTCATCCAACCGCAGCATTCGTGGCAGCACGTGCTGGTGCTATGGCTCTACAAACGGATCATGAAGTACTAGGTGTAATTGAAAATATGGCATGGTTCGAGTCGAAAACATCTAACGAAAAAGAATATGTTTTCGGTAAAGGTGGCGGTCCGAAGCTTGCAGATGAGCTTCGTACAGAGCTTCTTGGGCAAATTCCATTAGGTCAACCTGATTGGAACGAGGATGATTTTGCACCATCTGTTTATTCACGTTTACACACAACGGGTAAAATTTATGAAGAAATTGCTTCAAAAGTCATTAATAAATTAACAAAATAATGTAAAACCCCCGCTCAGCATATTACGAGCGGGGGTTTCTGTTATTGTGGTTTATTTCCTCCGGCGTCTTTACTACCGCCACCAGATTCTTTTGATGGTGATTTCCCTTGTTCTTCAGTCATGCCAGCTGCTTTAATTAATTCTACCCATTTAGCTTTTAGAAGCGGACTATCAATCGTTTCCTGCACAATTTTTTCGATTTCTTTTCGATTTGTTGACGACTTTAAAATTGTTTCCATTTGTTTTTGCATGTCAGGTTGTCCAAAGAATGATTCTAATTCCTTTTGGAAAGAAGCATCTTTCATTAAATCAGTCATGATTTTTTGTTGCTGATCCTTCATGCTTTTAGCAAATGTTTCGGAGAAGGTTGGATCTTTAAAAGTATCCTTCCAAAACTTTTCCGCATCCTTAGAAAGAAGTGTGTTTTCAATTGAGCTTTTTACATCTTCCTGTTCCAAAACTAACAGTTCTTTAAATTCAGGATCCGAAAGCATTTGTCGCATTACCTTTTTGCCCTCTTCAGTTTGCATCGTGTCTGTAACCATTTTTTTCGTTTCTTCATAAGAAGGATTACTTTGTGGTTGACCTCCACAGCCTGTCAATAAAACGATACCTATAAGAATTATCCATTTTCGCATACTCAACCTCTTTTCTCGCACTGGCCTTTTCATTTATTGTTCACAAAATCGCTGAGAATATGTAGATAACTCTTCGTAAAATAGATTTTTTACTTATTCGTTGATACAATCAGAAGAGGAACTCGAGAAAAACGGAGGATTTTTTGCTGTGACGATACGAAATTGGGTTATATTTTTCTTTAAGGGACTACTAATCGGCGGAGCCGTTACTGGTGTACTTAGTTTATTTATTCGATGGGAAGACGCATTTGCACCATATGTTGCAAGTGGTGAGTACTTAGAATTCGCAGCCAGTTTCTTATGGTTTGTGTTTCTTGGAATGACAATGAGTGTTCTCAGTCAAATGGGTTTTTTCGCCTATCTGACAGTTCATCAATTCGGTGTAAATATTTTTAGAACGCTTACGTTATGGAACTGGGTACAATTATTAATTATTGCATTAGTCATTTTTGATTTGATTAAATTCCGATTTATGCCACTAGCAGAGACCCAATCACAACTTCTGTTGTACTTAGGGCTGTTGACTGTACTGTTGGTTACCGGATTGGTTGTTGCTTACTTCAAAGCAAAATGGACAAAAAAACACGCATTCATTTCCGCGTTATTTTTTATGATTGTCATCACAACTTTAGAATGGTTACCGGTTTTGATGGTAGATGAAAAAGATGTAGACCGTTATGTGACTTTATTATTGTTCCCATTATTAGCTGTGAATGCATACCAACTTTTAAAATTGCCAAAATACAATGCGAAGTCAGATGCAGACCGTTTAAAATTAGAAGAACGAAGAAAAGCACGCGCTGAAGCTGCAAAAGCAAAAGCATAAAAAAAGGGCATCCACAGTTGGATGTCCTTTTCTTATTGTCCTAAAGTATAAATGCGATCAAAGGAGTTACAATAGCTTTGGTGTCATTCGAATTTTTAGGGGAAAGTTTTCGTTTCCGTCTGATAACCAAAAAGGGTTTCTTCTATAGAAACGAAAGGATGCGCTTTTTGATAAGTAATCAGTTCTTTTAAATCAACACGAGTTTCTTGGTGTAAGGCAACGGATACAATATCTCCTTTCCGAATTGTAGGAGCATTACCAGTTATCCAATTGACGTTTGCACTGACCATATTCATTTGATAATCCCATACTTGTGTCTTTAATGGCTCAGGAAAAGCGTGATCATATGTCCGATACCAAAGCGGTATAACACCGAATGCGGATTTGAAGCGTTCGATTTCTTCTCCCAATAATTCAGGTGTTTCTTCATAGTGTTTGCTTTCGTGTCCAAGTAATCCCACTGGAATCTTTTTTTCTTTAATCTTTTTCACGATTAAAGGAGAACGTTCAATCCAATCTGCATCAAGAAATAGAAGTGGATAAGGTTTTTCTAACTTTGTAATCCACTCGTCAACATCTTCACGGCCAAAAGACAAATCCACAGTGAGTGTCATTCCATGATTGCCCTTCATCAAAACGTCAGGTTGATCTGTTACTCGGAAAACCGATGTCCATTGCTCATTTTGTTGAATAAATAAGAATAAAACGAACACACTGATTAAGGCTATAAAAATACGTGTTTTCAATTAGTTACACAACCTCCCATGAACTAGTTTATTTTTCTTCAATAAAAATTATGATATTGTATTGACATACTTTGTTGGAGGATGGTAAGATACAAAAGTCGCCAAAACAAGCGGCAAACAAAAAAGAAAAAGCAAAACTTTTTGTTGACATGACAATCTGAATTTGCTAAGATATAAAAGTTGCTGTCGCGAGAGTGACCAACGAAATGAACCTTGAAAACTGAACAGCAAAACGTCAACAATAAAGCGGAACACACTTCGGTGTGTGAAGCAAAACTTGAACTTAATTGTTCATTTTAAAACGTCATTAATTTGACGCCAGCAACAAAGTCGAGCTAATCGACTCACCTATTATGGAGAGTTTGATCCTGGCTCAGGACGAACGCTGGCGGCGTGCCTAATAC
>NZ_JBFUIO010000005.1:0-80272 GCF_056401835.1 Paenisporosarcina sp. P4_D4
TCCTTATTACCTCCCGCAAAGAACGCTAGTTCGGTTAAGCGGTTAAAAAAATTTAAAGAAACTTCAATTTCGTTTTTATAAATAATCTTTGATGTCTTCATTCAACTGAAAAATGACATCTTCCAATTTTTCAATTTTCTTCTCAAATCGATAGAAAAGATAAATAGTGATGGCAATCGGAAATCCAAAATTACCTATTACTGTTGTCCATAATGGAACATCTACTGTACTCATGAAATATCCCCGCCTTCTTTATTAGTATTTATTTGATAAAGAAGATAGATGCGACCATTTCACAACTCCTTGAAAAAGTTTATTGAAAAAATTTGATATTTATGCATAGAACTAGGTAAGCAACGAAACAATCGCAAATACAGATGCCTTTTAATCAAAGGCACCTGCTATTTATTATATTGAAACAAGTGATTCTACTATTTTTTGATCGAAAACTGTTTTAATATAATCTGGAAGTGTCAAATAAATTAAGCCATTTCCTTCAATATTGGGAGAGTTTCCAAGCGGTACCGTCCGTTTGATTAGTTGGGCATACAATTCGGGAACGGTCAGCTCTCTTTTAAACGATGAATTCGCCATTATTTTAATTAATGCCAAGGCACCCGTTACGTGAGGGGTAGCCATTGAAGTGCCGCTTAAAGTGGCATACGTTCCGTTTAAATATGTGGACGTCACTTTTTCACCGGGTGCGACCAAATCAACTTCGTTATTGGAATTGGTAAATTCAGAGGACTCGCGCTCCATATTAACAGCCCCAACACTAATTACCTCGTTGTAACAGGCAGGATATCCAAGTTCATCCGTTGAATCTTGGCCGTCGCCTGCATTACCCGCAGCACACACTACCAAAATCTTTTGATTGACCGCTTCGATAATAGCTTCGTGAAGTTCTTTCACATCTGATGGCCCACCTAAAGACATCGAGATAATATCTACTTTTTGTTCAATTGCATAATGGATGGCATTGATGATCCAATCATATTGACCAGAACCGTTTCTTCCAAGAACCTTCAATATCAAGAGGCTTGCTTCCGGAGCAACACCAACGACACCTTGGTTATTGAGAGTTGCCGCAATCGTTCCACACACATGGGTTCCATGACCATTATTATCCTCGAATTTCTCAGGGTCTTTTTTGTAATCATTCGTAAAATTGCGCCCCCCTATGATACGTTCCTTTAAATCAGGATGGTTCGTATCACAGCCTGTATCCAAAATTGCGACGGTAATGCCTTTTCCTTTTGTTTCGTTCCACATTTCAGGGGCTTGAATGATTTCGACCCCTTTTGGAATTTCGTTCACCATGTCCAGTTGCTCTACTACGCTGTACGGTATTAATTGTACTAATTTTTCCATGTTCCCCCTCCTCAAATTATTAGTAAGCGAAATCTGGATGTATATTAATAGTATCAATTTTCTGAAAAGTAAAATAGATTCAAAGGTAGCATTAATTGGAAGAAAATAATAGGTAATTTATAACAATATTTTACTATAAATTACTATTTGGTTGTTATTTTTTAAGTTCATAGCAATAAAAAGTAATATTTGAGCAATTTTTCCCACCTCAATCTTATTTGAAATTAGGAAGTAGGGAGATTTTATCAAGTTCAACCATAGTGTGTTACCATTAATATACAAATATCACTGGCCATTAGAAACGCTGCTAAAGAAGGAGGGTAAAAAATGAAAAAGGGATGGGCAGTATTCGCTGCATTTTTTTTGATCGTCATCTTCCTCTCAGGTTGTCGGGATAAGGTGACACCGGAGGAACTATTGGCGGAATATTTGGGGCATTGGAACAATGGGGAATTCGCTGATATGTATAGCAACTATCTGAATGAAGAAACGAAAGGCATATATGGAAAGAAAGGTTTTGTGGAAAGGCAGGAAAAGCTGCAAAAAGATTTAGGTATCGAAAATGTGGAAGTAACGTATACGAAGCCAGCTAAAGATATTGAGTGGGACAGCGAGAAACCGGCAAGTTTTCCAATACAAGTAAAAATGGAAACAGTTGCTGGACCGGTTGAATTCGAGAAAACAATGACTTTGGTCCACGAAACACACGATGAGATAGAGGATTGGTTTGTGGAGTGGGATTCATCATTCATTTTTCCTGAGCTAGGAGAAAAAGATACGATAAGGATTTCAACAACGACTTTTGCACGTGGTGAAATTCTTGACCGCAACGGACTCCCGATTGCTGTGAATGGAACTGGTTATGAAATCGGAATTGTGCCAGGGAAGTTCACAGATGACGAGAAAAAAGCGGAGTTAACCGAGCTCCTCGGTACTACAGCAAAATACATTGACAGTCAGTTGAACCAGAGTTGGGTCAAGCCTGATTATTTTGTGCCGATTGCAAAAGTTTCGAACAATGACATTCCATTACTGGAAAAGCTTGCTGAAATTCCAGGCGTCACACGGAAGGAAACACCGATGCGTGAATATCCGTATGGAGAAGCACTTTCCCATTTATCTGGCTTTATCGGTGTGATTACAGCGGAACAGTTGGAAAAGCACAAAGATGAAGGGTATACAGAAAGCGACCTAATTGGCAGACAAGGGTTGGAACGATTACTCGAAGATCGACTGCGGGGAGAAAACGGGATTCGTATCTACATCGATAAAGCAGAAGAAGGTGCAGAAGCGGTAACGGTTGCAGAAAGGCCGGCAGTAGACGGGGAAACGGTTTCATTGACGATTGATGCCCAGTTACAAAAACAAACGTATCAAGCCATGCGTGGCGAAGCGGGTACGAGTGCGGCCGTAAATCCCAAAACAGGTGAGACACTAACTCTTGTCAGTTCCCCGGGGTTCAATCCGACTGATTTTATGCTGGGAATCAGTGGCGAGCGCTACAAAGCACTTGAGGCGAACCAGTTGAAACCGTTGTTCAATCGTTTTACAGCCTCTTACGCTCCGGGATCGACATTAAAACCGATCACGGCAGCAATCGGGTTGGAGGCGGGCACACTTAATCCAACTGAAGGGCTGGCGATTAACGGAAAGACATGGCAAAAAGATGCATCTTGGGGCGATTACAAGGTCACGCGTGTCCACGCTGAAGCACCCAATCCGATTGATTTGAATAGAGCTCTCGTCTATTCGGACAATATTTACTTTGCGCAGCAAGCACTTGATATGGGGAGTAAGACATTTGTGGAAGGACTGAAGCGTTTCGGTTTCGATGAAGAAATCCCGTTCACTTATGGGATGAAGCCTTCCCAAATTTCAAATGAGGGGACAATTGGGTCACAAGGTCAGCTTGCGGATACGTCATTCGGCCAAGGCCAAATGTTGACCAATATCCTTCATCTTGCATCGATGTATGAAGTCTTTCTGACAGAAGGTCTGATGTATAAACCTACCTTGTTTTTGGAGGAAGAGGACGCTCAAGTTTGGAAGGAAGGACTTGTGAGTGCAAAAAATGCGTCGATTATTAGAACCAGCCTTCGGAACGTTGTAGTGGATGGATTTGCACAAGCTGCCAATTTGCCTTCGGTTCCACTTGCAGGAAAAACGGGAACGGCAGAACTCAAAGCGGCTTCGGAAGATAATGGTAGGGAAAATGGTTTTTTTGTTACTTACAACTCAGAGAATCCAGAATTCATTTTGGCGATGATGATTGAAGGGGTGGAAGATAACGGAGGCAGTGCTTATGTAGCTGAGCTAGTATCGAGAGTCTTTGCACCTAAGGGAGAAAATCAATAGAAAAGCATGGAAAAAGGGGACTGAATGAATATTATTCAGTCCCCTTTTTCAGCATCTACTTATGAATGAACACATTCTTTAAGCAGTTCTTTCACAAGTTCCTTATTGCGTGCTTTAAAGACATCATTGTGTGAAGAGACCATGGCTATTTGATCCGCTTCAGGTTCAATATATTTCTTTGCTTTATTTACTGCATTCGCAGCATCGTGGAAAGTTCCTGCAATCAGGTTAAGTTTTCCTTCATGCTTCAAGATATCGCCAGCTGCAAAAATACCTGGAATTGAGGATTCACTGTTCACGCTTCCTGCGATAAAGTAGCCATCTGCCAGTTCCATTTTTACAGAACTATTTTCTAGCAACGCGATATCTTGTTCGAATCCATGGTTTATAACGATTTCATCCACTGACAAGTATTGTTTTTCACCAGTCATGGCATCTGTTAATTCGACCGTCTCAATGCGAGAATTATCCGTAGAAGCAATCAATTTAGATATGGACGTTTGGAATATGCAAATTGCATTACTTTCCAAAAGCTTGGTGACCTGTGCTTCATGTCCCGTGAAATCGTCTTTTCTGCAGACCACGATGACTTGTTTGGCAATCGGTGCGAGTTCATTGGCCCAGTCAATGGCTGAATTCCCTCCACCTGAAATGATTACCTTTTTATCTTTAAAGTGCATCAAGGACTTAATGGTATAATTCAAGTTACTTACTTCAAATCGGTCAGCACCTTCAATTTGAAGCTTTTGTGGAGTAAGGATACCGCTTCCAGTTGCGACGATGATTGTTTTGGATAAATGCTGTTCATTCTTATCGGTAATCAGTTCGAATAATTGATCTGCCCTCTGATGGATGGCCCCGATTTTTGTGTTCAGCACGACGGTTGGCTGAAACGTCAATCCTTGCTCAACCAGTTTATCGATTAGCATGGCTCCTGGCAGTGGAGGGTGTCCTCCGACATCCCAAATCATCTTTTCAGGATACACATGAATTTTGCCGCCAAGTTGAGGTTGGAATTCAATAATTTTCGTTTTTAGTCCGCGAAGTCCACTGTAAAAACTGGTATATAAACCTGCAGGTCCTCCACCAATGATGGTTACATCGTACTCTTCTAAATGCTTCATTTTTTCAATCCTTCCTCAACAGGTAAAATCGTGTGATTTCGAATTTTATATATAGTATAGTGCTATTGACAGGCTTAGCTTACCCTATTATAGTTAGTTTGTAAATGATATTGATAATCGTTATCAGTAAATATAAATAATTTGGTGAAAGGAGGTTGAAAATGGTTCGGCTAAAAGCAAAAGAACTGCAAATCCGATATGGTGATCGAACAATTGTTGAGAACTTATCTGTTTCCATACCAGATGAAAAAATCACCGTCATAATCGGTCCGAATGGCTGTGGGAAATCCACCTTATTAAAAGCAATGACTCGTATCATTCCTCATCAAAAAGGCTCCGTTGTTCTTGACGGCGAAAGCATTGTCAAAGAACCCACAAAAAGGCTTGCACAGAAAATTGCAGTACTGCCTCAGACTCCAGAAAGTGCAGGTGCACTGACTGTTGGAGAATTGGTTTCATATGGACGATTTCCGCATCAGAATCGATTCGGCCGCTTGACCAAAAAGGATTTGGAGATGATTGACTGGGCACTTGAAGTTACGGGAACTAAATTCTTCAAGTCACATCCCGTTGATTCACTCTCGGGTGGACAGCGTCAACGTGTGTGGATTGCCCTGGCCCTTGCTCAGGAAACCGATATGATTTTTCTGGATGAACCAACAACCTATCTGGATATGGCGCATCAACTGGAGATTCTTGAATTGTTGCAGCAGTTGAACGTTACGGAAAAACGCACCATTGTGATGGTGTTGCATGATTTGAATCATGCTGCCCGTTTTGCGGATTACATTATCGGGATGAAGTTTGGGAAAATCGTGAAGTCTGGTCCCAGTGAAGAAATTATCACGAAACCAGTATTACGCGAACTGTTTCAAATCGATGCTGAAATTGGCGAAGATCCACGTACAGGAAAACCGATTTGTATTACCTATAATTTAGTAAGAGGAGAATGACATAAAATGAAAAAATACTCATACCTATTCATAGCGCTACTTGCGATGTTTGTATTAGCTGCATGCGGCGGCAATAAAGAAGAAGGAAAGTCAACGTCCAAAGAAGGTGACTCTTCAGAACCATCGACAATCACGTATGAATCCGAAAACGGACCTGTTGAAGTGCCTGCTGACCCACAACGTGTCGTAGTTTTATCATCATTTGCAGGTAATGTCATGGCATTAGATGTTCCTTTAGTTGGTGTTGACTCTTGGTCGAAAATGAATCCACGCTTTGAAGAAAAACTTGAAGGCGTTGAGGAAGTAACGGATGAAAACCTGGAGAAAATCATTGAAATGGAACCGGATTTAATTATCGGTCTTTCTAATATCAAAAATGTGGACAAACTGAATGAAATTGCACCAACAGTTACCTTTACGTATGGAGCGGTTGACTATTTAACGCAGCACGTAGAAATCGGGAAACTACTTAATAAAGAAGAAGAAGCACAAGCTTGGGTAGATGATTTCAAAAAACGTACGCAAGAAGCAGGCGATGAAATCAAAGCGAAAATTGGTGAAGATGCGACTGTCACTGTAATTGAAAGCTTTGACAAAGAATTGTATGTATTCGGTGACAACTGGGGCCGCGGTACAGAAATCCTTTATCAGGAAATGGGTCTAGGAATGCCTGAGAAAGTAAAAGAAATGGCATTGAAAGATGGCTACTATGCATTATCTGCTGAAGTTTTACCTGAGTATGTTGGAGACTATTTAATCTTCAGCAAAAATAAAGATGCAGACAACTCATTTGAAGGTACAGAAACATTCAAGAATATCCCGGCAGTAAAAAACAACCAGATGTATACAGTGGATGCAATGGAGTTTTACTTCAACGATCCTTTGACACTGGATTATCAATTGGAATTCTTTAAGAAATCTTTCTTGGGGAACTAAATCATGTTCAATTTTCGGCTTCAACGCATTCCTTATTCAATTAAACTGGGGATGAGTTTGATTCTGATGATCGTACTTTTCGGCATGGCGTTAGTTTTCGGGGCGGCCGATACAAGCGTGAAAGATGTTATATCTGCCTTACTATCAAGTGCTCCGAATGACCAAGCCATAATGTTGCGGGAGATACGTTTTCCGCGAGAAGTAGCCGCTGCCCTAATAGGCGCGGCTCTTGCCGTTTCAGGTGCTATTATTCAGGGGATGACTCGTAACCCACTTGCCGATCCAGGCTTACTCGGATTGACTGCCGGTGCCAATGCGGCGCTTGCTATAACGTTGGCATTTTGGCCAACTGTTAATTATTTTGGTGTGATGCTCGCATGTTTCGCAGGAGCGGCAGTCGGAGCGATTCTCGTATTCGGGTTCAGCTCGTTTCATCCAGAAGGCTTTACAACTTTACGGATCGTGCTTGCAGGTGCAACCATTTCAGCTTTTCTCTATGCCATTGCTGAAGGTGTCGGATTATATTTTAAAATATCGCAACAGGTTTCCATGTGGACTGCAGGTGGCATGGTCGGGACGACTTGGAATCAAGTGTTGTTAATTGCTCCAATTGTTTTGGTCGGGATTATCATTTCTTTGATGTGTTCACGCCAATTAACCATTCTTTCACTGAGTGAAGAAATGGCACTTGGGCTCGGGCAACGTGTCCGATTGATTAAGTCCATATTGTTTGTACTCGTCATCATTTTGACAGGCGCGTCTGTGGCACTTGTCGGCAATTTGGCATTCTTCGGGCTGATGGTACCTCATATTGTGCGGGCAATAGTCGGTACGGATTATCGCTTTGTGCTTCCGATGTCAGCCATTCTTGGAGCGGCTTTCATGTTGCTTGCGGATACCGTTGCTCGTACAATTAACGCTCCGTATGAAACTCCCGTGGCGGCTGTTGTTGCCATTATGGGCTTGCCATTCTTCTTGTACATTGTACGTAAAGGAGGGCAAAGTTTCTCATGATCGAAAAATCCATTATTCGAAAACAACGGTTATTACTGATTGTCTTTTCAATATTGATTGTGACCACTGCGGTCATCAGTCTTGGTCTCGGCTATTCGTCCGTTTCCTACGACCGAATCATTCCGACAATTCTTGGCCAAGGGGAATTTAAAGAAGAATTCGTTCTTTTCTCGGTCCGTCTGCCTCGGATAGTCATTACGGTTTTGGCGGGAATGGCACTAGCCTTATCAGGTGCATTGTTGCAGGGGATTACCCGCAATGAATTGGCGGATCCCGGTATTATCGGCATCAATTCTGGAGCAGGGGTTGCCGTTGCTATTTTCTTTTTGTACTTCCCAGTGGAGGCGGGGGCATTCATTTATGTATTGCCTTTCGTTGCTTTCATCGGTGCTTTGCTGACAGCTGGAATTATTTATGCGTTTTCTTACAGCCGTACGACTGGTATGCAACCAGTGCGTCTAGTATTGGTAGGGGTCGGTATGTCCATGGCATTGTCAGGTGCCATGATTGTATTGATTTCTTCTGCTGACCGAATTAAAGTCGATTTCATTGCTCGTTGGCTTGCCGGGGGTATTTGGGGGACGGACTGGCCGTTTGTATTGGCTATTTTGCCATGGTTGGTCGTACTAATCCCGTTTGCTATCATTAAAGCGAACCGGTTGAACATCCTTGGGCTGGGTGAACCAGTAGCAATTGGCGTAGGTCTGTCCGTTCAGAAAGAGCGTATTGTCCTAACACTTGCAGCTGTGGCACTTGCAGCATCAGCTGTTTCTGTAACAGGAGGGATTTCATTCATCGGGTTGATGGCACCACATATTGCACGTACGCTTATTGGTCCCAGACACCAGCTGTTTCTACCGCTATGCGTACTCATTGGTGGCTGGCTCCTGCTCATTGCGGATACAATCGGACGCAATATTGTTGAACCGAATGGACTTCCGGCAGGCGTCATGGTGGCACTGATCGGTGCACCATATTTTATTTACCTACTAACTAAAAAGTAATTTCCAAGTGAATTAAGAGTAACCTTCATTTCATAATGAACAAGTCGAGCTGGGGTGAATCCCTAGCTCTTTTTTTATTTAGGCTCTAGTAAACGATAGGGTTGTTTATCGTACATTTGCGCTAGCCGCACGTTTGCATGAGCCCAACAAGTATGAAAACCAACATACTTGTGGGTCTCATTTTTTAAAAGTGCTGGTCCTGCGGTTACTCGTCGCAAAATGCAGTTTTGTGGCAACGCCTTCGTGACTAACACCCTCTTGGCCCGAGGAGGCTTGTCTGGTACGTCCGCGGAACGGGAGCCGATTCCCTTTAATTTTTATAAAGAATCAACCATAAAGTTAAACTGAGCCTTTATCGATGGAAGAAAGTACATGAGATAAAAGCGTTTACATTTTCATTTAAGTCCATTACTATACTTGTATACAAGTATGTCGGTTGTGAAAGTAGGAAGGTACGAATGAGTGAAAAACAAAAATTTATCTATCCTGAAAAGTGGAATGCAAACGCTTCCATGGGTGTACGGTTAGCGTGTGAGCTAAGAATCAGAATAATTGCCGGTCTTATTGAGCCTGCCACTGTGCTTTCGGAAAACAAATTAGCTACAGAATTTAATGTAAGTCGTTCGCCTATTCGTGAGGCGCTTAAAATATTGGCATCGGAAAATATCATTCGTCTCGAACGGATGGGTGCTGTTGTCGTTGGATTAGCAGAAAAGGACATAAAAGAGCTATATGACGTTCGACTGATGATTGAAACATTTGTATATGAACGGATATTGAAAATAGATACGACTGTTTTGGTGAAGGAACTAAGCAAAATACGTGAAATGATGGAAGTTGCGATTAAGTATAAAGATGCGGATGAGTTCTCTTACCAGGACGTGTTATTCCATGAAACGATTGTTCGATCCATCAACCATTCCTATATTCTGCTGATTTGGAACAATACAAAACCGGTCATGGAAAGTTTGATTCTTTTATCAATGCGCATGCGAATGGAAGAAAAGTTTGAAGACTATTCACGTGTCTTAAACAATCACGATATTTATATAAAAGCGATTCAAACTAAAGATCGGGATGTCATGGTTCAAGCGTTGCATCAAAACTTCGAGGATGTTCAAGAGAAAGTGGAAGACCTTTGGATGTCTCAACAAATGCTCACAAAAGAAAGGGAGCAAAATTTATGACTAACTATATGCTAGGTGTGGACATAGGGACAACGAGTACGAAAGCGGTTTTATTTACTGAATCAGGTGAAATCGTTCAACAAGAGAATATCGGTTATCCATTGTATACACCGGATATTTCAACTGCGGAACAAGATCCTGAAGAAATATTTCAAGCAGTCGTAAAATCAATCTCCAATGTCATGAGCCTTTCACGGATTGCCCCGGATAAATTGTTGTTCATTTCGTTCAGCAGTGCGATGCACAGTGTCATTGCGATTGATGAAAATGATCAGCCACTTACTCAGTGCATCACATGGGCGGACAACCGTAGCGAGGCTTGGGCGCGTAAAATAAAGCAAGAATTAAATGGCCATGAGGTTTACAAACGGACAGGAACGCCTATTCACCCTATGTCACCATTGAGCAAAATTGCTTGGATTGTGAATGATCGTCCTGAGCTTGCGGCCAAAGTGAAAAAATATATAGGCATCAAAGAATATGTTTTCAACAAGTTCTTTAATCGCTATGTTGTCGATCATTCATTGGCTTCGGCTATGGGGATGATGAATCTCAAAAACCTAGCTTGGGATGAAGAGGCATTGCAAATCGCTGGCGTTTCATCAGACCAGTTATCTGAGCTAGTGCCGACAACCGAGATTTTCAGTGACTGTAATCCGAGGCTGGCAAAAAAACTTGGCATCAGTCCTCAAACATCATTTGTCATTGGAGCAAGCGATGGAGTGCTTTCAAACATAGGTGTGAATGCGATTGGTAAAGGGGAAGTGGCCGTTACAATCGGTACTAGTGGAGCCATCCGTACGGTCATTGACCATCCACAAACAGATGAAAAGGGACGCATCTTCTGCTACGCATTGACTGAAAAACATTGGGTCATTGGCGGGCCTGTAAATAATGGAGGTATGGTGCTTCGATGGATCCGAGATGAATTTGCCTCTGCAGAAGTGGAGACAGCGAAAAGACTTGGCATTGATCCATATGAAGTGTTAACCAAAATAGCAGAACGTGTAAGACCAGGTGCAGATGGTTTGCTGTTCCATCCATACTTGGCAGGTGAACGTGCACCGTTATGGAATCCTGACGTTAGAGGTTCATTTTTCGGACTGACGATGTCCCATAAAAAAGAACATATGATTCGGGCTGCCCTAGAAGGTGTAATTTATAATCTTTACACCGTATTTTTGGCATTGCTTGAAGTGATGGATGAACCGGTCGTTCGAATTCAGGCAACTGGTGGTTTCGCAAGATCAGATGTTTGGCGCCAAATGATGGCAGATATATTCGATCTTGAAGTTGTTGTTCCGGAAAGTTATGAGAGTTCTTGTCTTGGGGCATGTATTTTAGGACTTTATGCTACAGGTGAAATTGACTCGTTTGATGTGGTTTCCGATATGATTGGCAGTACATTCAAGCACACTCCTATAGAATCCGATGTACAGGAATATAGAGAGCTGCTACCCATATTTATTAATTTGTCCAGAGTTTTGGAAAGAGAATATACAAGTATCGCTAAGTATCAAAGAAGGTTAATAAAAAATAATAACTAAGAAAATGGGGGTATTGTCATGCCGTTAATTATTGTTGCAATAGGGATTGTCTCGTTACTTATTTTGATCATGGGCTTTAAATTGAACACATTCGTTTCATTGATTATTGTTGCATTTGGGGTTGCATTAGCTTTAGGTATGCCGCTTGATAGCATTGTTGCATCCATTGAAGGTGGACTTGGCGGTACGCTTGGTCATTTGGCATTGATATTTGGACTGGGTGCTATGTTGGGAAGATTGATTGCTGATGCAGGTGGTGCACAACGCATCGCGATGACCCTGATTGATAAATTCGGGGAGAAAAGAATCCAATGGGCAGTGGTAGTGGCTTCATTCATTATCGGTGTCGCTTTGTTCTTCGAAGTAGGATTAGTGTTATTAATTCCAATCGTATTTTCAATTTCTAAGCAATTGAAAGTGTCCATTTTACACTTGGGAATTCCGATGGTAGCTGCGTTATCCGTAACACACGGCTTCTTGCCGCCGCATCCGGGCCCGACAGTTATTGCCGGTGAATACGGAGCGAATATCGGTGAAGTATTGCTATACGGCTTCATCATTGCGATCCCGACTGTAATTATAGCGGGACCTATATTTACGAAAATTGCACGACGAATCGTACCGAACTCATTCAATAAAACAGGTGATATCGCCTCACTTGGTGAACAAAAAACATTTAAGCTTGAAGAAACTCCTGGTTTCGGAATCAGTGTATTCACAGCTATGTTCCCGGTCATCCTAATGGCCATTGCAACAGTCATCACAATGGTGCAAAAAACAAATGGCATTGAAGATAACGCTGTATTTGCAACTGTTCGTTTTGTTGGGAATGCTTCAACAGCGATGCTTCTATCATTATTGCTAGCAGTATATACAATGGGATTGGCACGCAAAATCCCGATGAAATCCATCATGGATTCATGCTCTAGTGCCATTGCAAGTATAGGAATGATGCTACTGATTATCGGTGGTGGTGGTGCGTTTAAACAAGTGTTGATTGATGGTGGAGTCGGTGATTATGTAGCTGAATTGTTTAGTGACAGCACACTTTCCCCAATCATTCTTGCATGGGTTATTGCTGCCATTTTGCGTATTTCTTTAGGATCAGCAACTGTTGCTTCATTAACTACTGCAGGCTTGGTTATTCCGATGTTAGGTGCAACAGACGTCAACTTAGCGTTGGTAGTTCTAGCAACTGGTGCAGGTAGTTTAATAGCATCACATGTAAATGATGCTGGCTTCTGGATGTTTAAAGAATTCTTCGGTTTAACGTTAAAAGAAACGTTTGCAACATGGACATTGCTTGAGACCATTATTTCGGTATCGGGATTACTATTCATTCTATTGTTAAGTTTATTCGTATAAGAAGGGATTGGATTAGATATGAACAACACGATTGGTGTTTTAGGTCTCGGTGTAATGGGAAAGAGCATCGCGTTGAACATGGCTAGTAAAGGTGAAAAGGTAGCAGTCTATAACTATACGAGAGATTTAACGGACCTACTCTTGCAAGAAACAGAACAAGTGAATGGCTATTATAGTGTAGAAGAATTTGTTCAGTCTCTGCAATCTCCAAGAAAAGTGTTTCTTATGGTTACTGCAGGTGATATCGTAGATTCTGTCATTCAATCATTAGTACCTTATCTGGAACCGGGAGACATTATTATGGACGGCGGGAATTCTCATTTCGAAGACACGTTACGCCGATATGATGAATTGAAGTCCAAGGGAATCGACTATTTAGGCATAGGGGTTTCTGGTGGTGAAGAAGGAGCACTAAAAGGTCCTTCTATCATGCCTGGTGGAGATAAAGAAGTGTATGAAAAAGTGGCACCTATTCTGACTAAAATTGCCGCGCAAGTAGATGGAAAGGCTTGTTGTGCGTATATGGGGCCAAAAGGCGCTGGCCATTTTGTGAAAATGGTCCATAACGGTATTGAATATGCGGATATGCAGCTCATTGCGGAAGCGTATTCTTTCTTGAGAGAAAGACTTCATATACCTCTAGACGAAATTGCAGATATCTTTGAAACGTGGAACCATGGGGAATTAAAAAGCTACCTGGTTGAAATCACGTCGGATATTTTAAGAAAAGTGGATGAAAAAACAGGTTTGCCACTTGTGGATGTGATTCTAGATAAAACGGGACAAAAAGGGACAGGAAAATGGACGAGCGTGCAAGCCATCGACCATGGTATTCCTGTTACCATCATTGCGGAATCGCTATTTGCCCGCTACATTTCCCACCAGAAATCGGAAAGAGTTCATGCTTCAACCATATTAGCTGGGCCTAAACTGGCGAATGAAGATTTAGATCGGGAATTGTGGATTGAATACGTAAGACAAGCATTATATATGGGGAAAATTTGTGCTTATGCACAAGGGTTCGCCCAATATAAAATGACTTCAGTACTGAATGACTGGAACTTGCCGTTAAAAGATATCGCACTTATTTTCCGTGGTGGTTGCATTATTCGCGCTGAATTTTTAAACACAATCAGTGAAGCGTATGAAGAACAGTCAACGACAGATAATTTATTGATTGCTCCATACTTTGTTGGAAAAACGAAAGAATATCAAACAGGTATGAGAAAAGTTTTGGCTGAAAGCACGATGTCTGGCATGGCTTTCCCAGCGCTGAGTGCAGCGCTCGCCTACTATGATGGCTACCGAACGGGACAATCCAGCGCCAATCTATTACAAGCACAACGTGATTATTTCGGGGCACATACGTATGAACGTACGGATATGGAAGGCTCTTTTCACACGAATTGGAAATAAATAAGTTTAATAAGCAAGAGACGGCTGAAATTTTTTGTTCAGTCGTCTTTTTCTATATTTTGATTCAACTCGCTAATACTCCGATTGACAGTAGACCCAAGAGAACATCAGCAATCCAGCGATTTTATTGACTATTCCCAGATTGGGTTGTCCAATAAAAAAGAAAATCGTTGAAACGCCTCCCTTTCCGCGGGCGTTGCCTCAGCCTCCTCGCTTCGCTGCGGGGGGGTCTGCTAACGCCTATATCAGCATAATTCATTGCTACTGCAAAGACAGCAAGTTTTGGAGCTCTCCAAGCATTTCATCCCCTGGCTAGTCATTCTCATATATCTTTCCGATTCAAACCACCTGTGATATGATGACAGGATAATAAAGTGTGATTTTAATCAAGGGGTGTTTAATATGTATCCAGAGATACATAAGATCGATTTAGTGCAAACGGTATTAAAAAATTGGAAAGGCTTTTTCATCCCATATGAGATGGCATTATATGAGTTGAAGAGTGATTTCAATATTATTGATCTTGAATGGAAATCGAAACACGGATACTCTCCCATTGAGCATATGAAAACACGCTTGAAAACTATTATGTCATTGGTTGAGAAGATTGAAAATAAAGAAATACCGCTGACTCAAGAATCTATTAAACAAGAAATACGAGATATTGTTGGAGTCCGAATTGTCACTAGCTTTATTGATGATGTATATTTGCTGAAGGAACATATCGAGCAGCGTGAAGATATTCGCATGATTCGAGTAAAAGACTATATTAAAGAACCTAAAAAGAGTGGCTACAAAAGCCTTCATCTTGTTGTAGAAACGCAAGTCATCTTATCTAATGAAGTGATATGGGTTCCCGCGGAAATCCAAATCCGAACATCCGCTATGGATTTTTGGGCATCAACAGAACATAAACTCAACTATAAATATCAAGGTGAATCGATACCAGAAGAAGCTCAAAAACAATTAATTGAGCTATCCAATGCTTCCTCGTTACTGGACAAAGAGATGTCTAAATTAAGAATTCAACTACTATCTAGTGAAACAGATTCAAATGGATAAATAATGAAAACAGAGAAAATCTACTTGATAGATTTTCTCTGTTTTTTGTTATTTCTATAATTGTTCTTAAGAATCTAGATCGTATTGAAAAAATATTTTGTAACAAATTAACAGTATTTAATAGTTTTGTACAATATTCCCCCAAATTTTGATTCCCTTCATTCATCATTTTGACAAAATAAATAACATAATATTGCATAACTACATCTTAACGATGAAAAAAAGCGTATTTTGAATCATTTATTTATGAAATATTCCCCCAATTTACACAACTCCAAATATTCTTGATAATTATAAGTGTATATGTAATTGTAATGATTCAATGAAAATAGAAGATTTCTAAATAAATACTTAGAACCTATTAGAATCATTGTTTCGTAATTCATTGCACTACATATTTAATAAGAAGACAGAGACTTGGAGGAAGAAAATGGGGAAAAAAGCAAACAACAAAAGTAAGGTCGTGAAAAGCTTAGCTGTATTTGCTCTATCATCTAGTTTTATTTTAAGTTCTATTGTACAAGTACCAACTACTGCGAAAGCGGTTAGTTATTCGAGTACTGAAAATTTACTTGCTAATTTAACACCAGAACAAAGAGCTGCACTTAACCAGATGGCTACAAATGAATCAACAGGTCTTCAACTTTCTTCGGATATTGATTTAACGACAACGGAACAAACCCATGTAATTGTCGAGTTTGCAAATAAACCAGCAAAAGTTGCTAAGATTGAAGCGGCATCAGAAGGTCAACAACTATCAGATTCTGAAGCATCAAATTTAGTTGATCAAGATCATGAAACATTTCAAAAAGATTTGGGACAAGTATTAATTGGTGAAAATAGTAAAAAAGTAAATTATAAGATTAATCGCTCATATAAAAATGCATTAAATGGTGTTTCAATGAGTYTMCCTGCAAATCAARTTMARAATCTATTAAAATCAAAAGTAGTCAAATCAGTTTGGAGTAACGAAACGTTTACGATTGATCCKCCTGTTCAAGGAAAAGATAATGATCCATTACAAGCAGATGAATTCAATATCGCAAATTATACACCTTATGATGGATTAAACCGTTTACATGCAGAAGGCTATACCGGTAAAGGGATTAAAATMGGTATTCTAGATACTGGAATTGATTATAACCATCCAGATTTAAAGGATGCTTATAAAGGTGGAYATGATTTTGTCGATGATGATAATGATCCAATGGAAACAACTTATGCGGATTGGAAGAAATCAGGARAACCTGAATCTAATGGATCMTCGGTTTATTACACWRAWCATGGTACACATGTTGCTGGGATTATTGGAAGCCGTGGAGTAGCGAAGGATACTGAGTATACAACAGTTGGAGCAGCACCAGAAGCAGATATTTATGCGTACCGAGTGCTTGGACCATATGGCAGCGGACAAGGTGACGACATAATTGCAGCTGTCGATCGAGCTGTGAAGGATGATATGGATGTTATTAATATGTCATTAGGTAATTCACTTAATGATCCATTATATGCAACTTCAATTGCTGTAAACAATGCAGTATTAAGTGGAGTAACAACTGTTGTTGCAGCGGGGAATAGTGGCGATAAAAATTATACGCTAGGTTCACCAGGTGCTGCAGCCTTAGCGTTAACTGTTGGTGCATCATCTGTTGCAATTGATATTTATCAATATGCAGGTGCACATAATGGGGAGAATTACAATTTAAGACAATTAGCAAAAAATTATAAAGATGATTTATCTACATTAAAAGGAAAAACTCTCCAACTTGTTGATGTGGGACTCGGAGATCCAGCGGGCTATTCAGGAAAAGACGTAAAAGGGAAATTTGTACTCATGAGCCGAGGAGTTTATACATTGGACTCTAAAATAGCGTATGCCAAGGAACAAGGTGCTGCTGGCGTTATCATGTATAATGATGAAGCAAACAAGGCCGAGGGTGCAATTCAGTCCTTTTTAGGTGAATCAGTTAATTCGATTCCTTCATTCTCTGTTTCAAATGAAGAAGGATTAACGATCTTGGAAGCATTAAAAACTGGTAAAACTGATTTCACATTTGGCGATTTTACTAAGATACAAACAGCATCCGATGAGTTAGCACCATTTAGTTCTAGAGGTCCTTCWCGAATRAATTATGACATTAAACCGGAAGTAACTGGACCAGGTGTTTCGATTCTTTCAACCGTCCCATTTTACGTAAACGATAAAACAGTRGATGGAACAAAACCGGAAGATTATAAATATGCATATCAGCGTTTATCAGGAACTTCAATGGCAACCCCTTATGTGGCAGGTGTTTCAGCATTATTATTACAATCGAATAAGGATCTTGAGCCTGCAGACATTAAATCAATTTTAATGAATACGGCTGATYCACTTTCAAAAGCTTATAGTGTATTTGAAATCGGTAGTGGTCGTGTTGATGCATATGAAGCAATTCATTCGAATGTTGAATTTGAAGTAGTAGATAAAACACCTACAAGTMTCAAKGGAAAACAAAAGWTAATCAAAGAATTAACGGGTGGAATCAGTTTTGGTTCATATGGATTTGATGACCAAGATATTWATGATTCACGTAATATTACAGTGAAAAATAGAAGTGAAMAAGCAAAAACATTTAGTGTAAATGTTAATTTCCAAACAGGATTAAGAGGATCCAAAGATGCAGCTCAAAATGGAGTGACCTTAACAGGTCCAACTTCAGTTAAATTAAATGCAATTAGTCAAAAATCAATTAAATTTGAGTTAAACATTCCGAAAACAGCCGAAAAAGGAACATATGAGGGATATATCGTCTTTACAAATAATGAGGATTCAACTGAGCAATATCAAATTCCATTTGGTGGCCGTGTAGTGTACGAGGGAATCGATACATTAGAGCTAATTAATCCATTGTATACAAACAAAATGTCAAACCCAATTGCTAATTTCTATCCGTTTATGGATGGTTCATTTTCATTAAAATCACATATGAAAACATTAGATGTTGTCATTCAAGATCCAAAAACAGGTGAAGATTTAGGGTTAATTGKATCATTAAATACAGKCTTACTGAATGAAAATCAAGTATATAGAGTTTCAGCACTAGCGGGTGATTCTTACTTCCCATTTACAGGTGATTCAAAAAATCCGATCAGTAGTGATAAAAAATTAATTAGACCTGGTCATTATAAATTGAAACTAGTAGGAACAAGTGAAAGTGGAAAAACATTCTCTATGGCAAAAGATTTTATGCTGGAGTATGGAACTCCAAATTTTACAGCTAGCTTTGATTCGTTAGATCAAAAAGTAATTGAATATAGTGATAGCGATCTAGATTCAAAGGGACAAATGTTATATGACTTTAAGCTCAACATAAATGATCCTGAAATCGATGAGGCGAAAAAGTACGGTATTCCAGTTGAACAATCAAGAAATTCATTTGTTTATCGGTATGCATCACCATTTCCTTCAAAACCTGTTTTTGTAGATAAAAATGGTGACTATTCAGATCAAATTTTAGTTGATAGTAAATATGCAACATTACCGGTAGTGTTCTATGCTTTAGATGCTGCAATGAATGCTTCTTCCTATCAACACGTTGTGTTTACAAAAAATACAACACCTTACTATTATTTGAAAGCAAATAAACAAAGTATAACTACTGGAGAGACAATAAATTATACAGTTCGTTCAAATAATGTTAAAAACCTAAAAACGACAAAATTAACAATGCAAGTAGAAAAGGATCAAGGTGCAATTGAAAATGTAATTGTTAACGATGAGGTTAAACAATATGGCGGCGCACAAGTTTCAGTAACAACTGCACCAACAACTTGGGAAAACAGATTACAATATACGTTTACATTTACGTATTTAGGTGATAAAACGTTACCTGAGGACCTACAGTTATTTAATTTTGACGTAAAAACTCTAGATAAAAGCTATACTACAGAACCTTCAATTGGATGGGATTACAATGCAACGACTATTGACCAATCAAATGTAGAAATGAAAAATGTTTTCACTTATATAGATAATTATACTGTAAATGCAAAAGTGTCAAAGTTAAATGGTAAAGTTCAAATAGAAGGTGCGAAAGATCCAACTACAGGCGGACAGAATATTGCAATTGATCACAGGACATTAGGAACGAAAGTAACATTAACATCATTTGATGGAAAAACTGTCCTTGAAGCACCAGTTACATCAAAACAAGGTGATTATACATTTGATGGTATTAAGGCAGATACAAAGCCGTATACGATTAAAGTAGATGTTCCTGGACACTTTACAATGTATAAAACAGTTGACTTCCTATTTGATGACATTCGTGGAGAATTAATAGGTAGGTCTTACAAAGACTTATTAAAAGTTGCACGAGCTGGGGATGCAAATAAAGATAATGTAATTGATGTAATGGATGCATTATATCTACAAACAAATTGGGGAACAAATAAATCAGGAGCAGATTTGAACTTCGATGGAGTTGTTGATAAAAAGGATATGAATCTTCTTATTAAAAACTATGGATTACAAAATAGTACAGTTCCGAATGCACCTAAAGCGAAAACTTCGTATAAAGGTTCTACATTAGATACTGTGTTAAATCAGTTAGGATTAAAATAATCCTAAGCTAGTTTCTATAATCAAACGAAGAACCATTTTATGGCTTACTACAGTAAATAGACAGTAATTAAATAGGATTTTAAGAAGCCTTAGCCCTTATTTTATTGGGTTAAGGTTTTTTAATTACTTTTGAAATCAATCACTCTGCGTTCAAAAAGCATCAGTTCTATAAGGGTAAGGGTTCATTTAAAATATCTGGCTGACCTTATAATACGATCGGGGGCTTATCTGGAATATCCAAGCAGTGCGGATGTTCCAGGACAATCTTCAACGATCGGGCACGTTTCTTTAGGAATGAGGAATGCACTTCTTATTTAACAAAAAAAAAATTTAATAAAGGCCGGGAATTTATGAAGGGTTTACTATTAGCTATTCTAGGTGCTTTCGCTGGTTGATTATTTGGGGTGGTAAAAAAAGGCATATCACTTATGATAAGTGATACGCCTTTTATTCATGATTGATTAGTAATTCCGCCATTTTTAAAGCTTTATTAGCTTGCTCTGATTTATTATAATAGTTAAATAATTCTTTTTTTGAGCGTTGGATCCAATAGACAATACCGAATTGTTTAAACATAGGTAATGCATGATCGCGTAAGAATTGATGGTATTCTTGTTCCTTATCTTGAATTAAATAACAAAGTAGGTTAAATAAATTTATATATATTTTTTCATTTTTCTTTATAGCAGTTTCAAGTCCCTCTTCTGCTATCTGCAATAATTTATCACGTGGAAGTATGCTCCCATTTAATAAACTTCGAATATAACCCTCTAAAGAAAGTAAATAAGGGTTAGATTCATTATCTTTCATACTCATTGAATCTTTATAGTACTTACTTGCTAGTTCAAAATTATTTCTTCTAAAGTATTCATATGCTAAGTTGTGTAATAATCTTGCTTTCCGAACAGGTGAATTACAAAGTTCGCAGCTTTTGATTAACCTTTCGAAACTTTGAATGGGTTCTTTAGAATCTCCAACATCTTTTACTTGAATCAGCATTAGCATTTCTGCATCAATTACTCTGAGATAGTTATTAATTTCTTTAAAAAATTCACGCGATTTATCTGCGTAAAAATAAGCCATGACTGGTGATTCGATGGAATGATATGCGACTGCTAAATGGTATGTATACTCTTTGTTATTATAATCTGTTTCATTAATTGATTTTAACGCTTGTATTGCTTTAAGATTTTCATGTTTGGTTAAATAGTAAATACCTAATACGTGTTTTAATAGATTAGCTTCGTAGGATGATAATTTATCTTCATTCTTTTGTATTTCATAGATGATGTTTAATGCATCCTCAGTTAAATTATGCAAAAGTAAATATCTAACCCGAAGTAATTTATAAAGATTTTTATAATCTGAGATTTGAATTAAGTCTTCTTGCTCAAGTTCTTGATTGATAAGATCCATTTCATCAAACAATTGCATGATAATAACATCTTGCCAATGAGTTAAGAGCTTTTTAATATTATTTAGTTTTGTTATCTCGTATTCAATATTTATACCTAGACGTTCTGATAAAAGAGTAATAATTTCAGGTGCATATTCAGTGTGTAAACGCTCAATTTTACTAAGATGTGTACCAGAACAAATACCTTTTCCTAATTGCTCTTGAGTAAATTTGTTTTTTTCGCGATAATATTTAATGATTTTCCCCTCAATCATAAGGAAATTCTCCTTTTAGAAAAATATTATTTGACGTGTTTGAGTAATAGAAAAACAAGATTCCCCCAAGTTATTTTCTATAAAATTTAATGTTTTTAAAATTTTTTATAATGATTTTATATACTCTGCTTTGAAATATGAGCAACTTTATGAACAATTTCCCTTACATAAATGCTTAAGTACAATATAAATTAATGGAGTTTTCAAATTATTTACATTCTTACATTACACTATCCTTCTTTCGGGAGGAATGCAATGTACTAAGGAACTACTAAGGCATATCCAACCATTTTACTACCAGTAAATGTTATTTTGCTATTATATTATAAGGAGAGTGTTGAGGGATGAAATTTCGAAAGAAGAAAAAACTTCTAAATTATTAGCATCAAGTTTTCTTACATCTTTTACATTGCCGCAACAAAAGTCTTATGCAATCTCAAATTACTGAATCGATTTTAAATCGACTATCAGAAGAACAAAGACAATTTTATAAAATGATTAACATCACAAGTAGGCTTTTGTTATTGTTTAGAAAAACACCCATACCAATCGGAGATTAACCTGATTGGTGTGGGTGTTTGTGTGACCACATTTATTTTTGTTTTTGAATAATCGGTTTTAAGCGATAGCCAAACAAACCGGCAAGAACCGCTAGCAGGAGATCTTTTGGCAATGGTACGGCCATCCAAGCCCAAGCCATTTGGTATGAAAATCCTTCTGGAGCTGCAAACCAAAGCTTATATGCAGCGTACATCCAATTCGTTCCTAATAGGTAGTTGACTGCAGTTCCGACCAATGCAGCAATTACAAAACCAACTTTCGTTGGGAACTTTTCAACAATGAGACCTGCGAAATATGCGACAAAAATGAAGGAAACAATAAAGCCAAACGTTGGACTTAGAATTGTGTCAAATCCACCGGAAAAGTTTGCGAATACAGGTAACCCTGCCAAACCAATCAATGCATATACAAGCATGGCGATTGCGCCAGTGCGTTTTCCTAATAAGAGACCAGCAAGTATGGCGAAGAACGTTTGAAGAGTGATTGGGACACCGCCGATGATTAGAAATGAAGATATGTTGGCTCCAATCATCATTAATGCGGCAAACATCGCTGTTTGTACCAATTGTAAAGTACGTGAATGATTGACTGTTCTTGTTGCTGTGCTACTTGTCATGTTTGTGAACCCTCCCAAAACTCAATATAGCATCAGTATAGAAAAACAGAGTTTATTAGTCAACTTATTTTTAAAGTAGGTTAACACATAAAATAGAGAGTTAAGCGTTACTTTCTTTCAATAGGTATGGTGATTGGTATATACCAATATGTTTTTTCGCATACTGTTGAGTGGAAGGACGTGAAAATGGTGAGTTTTAGTAAGGAGACAAAGGTACATATATTTCTATTTATATTGGTTATAGCTGTTTTAGTGTGGTCTGTTATCAAACCGGCCGTTTTTATGACATGGGTAGCAGAAGTGGGGCCAGCAGTGGTCGCATTAATTGTAGTAGTGGCGACATATAATAAGTTTCGCCTGACAACCCTTTCTTATTTCATTATCGCACTCTTGTCCATCCTTACATTTATCGGTGGTCACTATACCTATGCCGAGGTTCCTCTATTTAATTGGCTAAAAGAAGAGTTTCATTTAGCTCGCAATCATTACGATCGATTTGGACATTTTCTAAAAGGGCTATCAGTTATTGTTATTAGGGAAATTTTATTGAGGAAAACCCCGTTATTTAAAGGGAGTTGGCTGACAGGCATATCCATCAGTATGGTACTTGCCCTTGCAGCTTTATATGAAATCGTTGAATGGATGAGTACAAAATTGCCAAATGCCAAAAAAGTAGCCAAAGACTTTTTAGGCATGCAAGGAGATCAGTGGGACGCGCAATGGGATATGTCGTGTGCGTTGTTGGGTGCCATTTTATCCATCCTTATATTGAACGGTTTACACAACAGACTAATGACTAAACTGGATGATTTGAAGGAAAGATAGCCAAATAATCGTGAATATTAACCTATTCACAAGAATTGTTAGCATTCGTTTAATTAAATAGTCTTCGCAATCATGTCCAAGAATTTTTGGGGTTCTTCAGTGAAAGGGAAATGGTTGCTTTCTCTAAATGTTAATAGGTTTGCATTTGGGATGGCATGTGCGATTTGTTCAGAAAACAAATAAGGACACTGAGCATCATACGAACCACAGTAAACTGTTGTCGGTATAGTGATCGTCTTTAAGTGAGGCACAAGGTCATAGTTAGGCAGTTCAGAGTAGGAATAATAATTGAGTCGCGCAGGTACTACACTTCCACTATTTGGGGTGTTGAAATACTCCTCGTATTTCTCCGGGTGGTAAATGGACATTTCGGTCCACTCCCGTCCTGCAGCCCTCTTTTTTTCATTAGCGCTAGTGGGTGAGTTTAGTATACTGAGTATTTCAAGCAGACGTTTGTTATTCGGATTGTCTTTACAGTAAATACTTCCTGGATGATTCATATATTCTTTAGATGCTGAAGCTCCTCCAATGACGATTTTCGTTAATGAATGTGGTGTTTGTATGGCATACACGAGTCCAAGCATGCCTCCCGTGGAATGGCCGGCAAATGCCCATTTTTCGAAATGAAGCGCCTCTCGAATGGCTTCCAAATCGCTGATGGACTCTTTCATGCTTAAATCTTCATCACGTATGTATTTGGCTGATTTGCCTGCGCCGCGCAAGTTAACGAGATAAACAGTGTAATAATCAGTAAATGCATTTGCAAATGTATTTCCGTTCGCATTATAGGCGCTATACAAATGAGTCACACAGATGGGTTTGCCATTTCCTTTTATGAAAATCTCGAAAGTTCCCCTAGCTGTTTCAACGTTTTGTTGGTTCCACATGCCTTGTAGCCTCCATTAAATTCTCCGCGTATTGGCGTGTTATCTATTTAACTAGACTTTGAGCTATCATGATTCGTTTGGCTTTAATAAAAGCAATTGAATCCAACAATTCTTCTTTGCCTATCGGATGATTGTCGATCATGAAAGTGTATTTATCGATGATGTCATCGAAAGGATACTGAAAATTAACCGTATTGTTCTTCTGTTCCCGACCCAATAAATAATCCACCGAGACATCAAAAAAATCGGCAATTTTAATTAAATGACTATTGCTTGGCTCTTTTTTATTTAATTCGTAACTCCAGATAATGCTTTTTGCAACATCCAGATTTTCAGCTAACTGTTCAGAGGTGATACATTTTTTCGTTCTTAATTCTTTTAGTGTGTTTCCCATTTTAAACAATAAGTTCATTCCCTTTTCATGTAAAATATTTGAATTATATTTAAAAAAATACAATAGTTAGAATATTATAACATTTAAGAGTCGGAATGTATTGCTAAAAGATTTAAATTCTTTTTCAAAAAGAATAAATGAATTGAAAGAAAATCATTATTAATATTGCTAAGCAAGGGAATTTTAGATAATCTAAGTTAGAATATTCAAATATTATAGCAGCAAAATAATTAGAAGGATCGGTGAATAAATGGAGATTATCACGAAAGATTTACTTATCAATTTTCTATTCATTCTTCTTCCATTATTATTACTGCAAATGTTTTATTTGTTAAAGTTCGTTTATCGAATTGAAAAAATGAAAGAAAATCTCTTTACGGTTCTCTCCCTGTTCTCCATTTTTCTTTGCATGTTATTTCCTTTTCCGGTAGGGGATGGGCTTATCTGGGATTTGAGGAGAATACCATTCGTTATAGGTGTTTTATATGGCGGACCGAAAAATGGGTTCTTATTGCTCATATTCGTGATTGTAGCGCGTTATTTTATGTTGGGAGTAAATGATGGGTTTTATATAACCATTATTACGTTCACCCTTTTGGCGGTTACCGTCAGTTTTGTCTCCCGCTATTATCTGAAAATGACGCTGGAGCAAAAGGTATTGACGAGCAGTTCATTAGTATTATTGTCGACGATCATCACATTTATTGTGGTATCCCTATTTTTCAATGTAATCGTGAGTGTGAATATGTGGCTTCAGTTTTTTTTCATCACTTTTTTAGGAACAGTGATTGTCACTCTACTAATTGAAGTAATCCGAATAAACTCGGATCTGTTGGAAAAGCTCATGAAAGCAGAGAAATTGGAGGTAGTCAGCCATCTTGCAGCGAGCATTTCCCATGAAGTGAGAAACCCGCTGACAACTTGCAAAGGATTTTTGCAATTATCCTATGATGAAGAACGATCGCCAGAAATCAAACAATACCTCGGTACTGCTTTACAGGAACTCGATCGAGCATCGGATATTATTAATGATTACTTGACTTTTGCGAAACCTGTTCCAGATAAGGTAGAAAAAGTCTTCGTAAATGAAGCGGTTCAAAATGTCTTGAACATTCTTACACCTTTGGCAAATATGCAGGATGTCCAAGTTTTTTACCACCCAGATCAAAGTGGGCATGCCAATATTTCAGGTGATCGAAAAAAACTGGAACAATCCTTGATTAATATTGTGAAAAATGGAATTGAATCCATGCAGAAAGGCGGGAAATTGGAAATTTATACAGTTGCAGAATATCCTAAAGTCCGCATCGCGATAAGTGATGAAGGAAAAGGCATGACTCAACAGCAAATCAATCGTCTTGGCGAACCTTATTTCACGATGAAAGACAACGGTACAGGACTAGGAATGATGGTATCGTTCAGTCTGATTAAAGGAATGGGTGGGGAAATTCATGTGGAGAGTGAACTCGGCAATTTCACAATATTTACGATTGAATTCCCAATGGTGACGTAGAGAAACAGTAACATATGGAAAGAGTGGTAGCTGGGGAATTAAAGATCCAGTCATCACATTTATACTTAGGTGTGTGCACATGACAGTTTGTCTGATACTCAATTATTTGAATGATGAGCAGTCCCAACATCATGCAATGTTGATGAATAGAAAAATCCTTATAAAACAAATACGTGAATAAAGAATCAAATATAGTTAAGGTGGCTGGAAATTTATTTTCAGCCATCTTTTTGTGTCTAATTGATAACTTTATCAAATATTCCCAATGTGATTTCCTTGAAATTGTAAAATAATGCTAACTAATCAATATATCGTGTGTTATTATGATGGGTATAATTTACAAATTTTCGAAGGTGTTTAATGAGGAAGGGGAAAGCTTTATGATGAAGATTTTTGGGTGGGTGATTGCCGTCTTAGTATTTATTGGGGTTGGTTTATATTCAACAACCGTATTTGCCTATCACTCTTCGAAAGAGTTGTTTAACTTTCCTGTACCTAAACATGCCGAACTAATTGAAGAAAATACAAATTGTAAGACGTACGAGTGGTCTCATGCATCTGAAGAGGATGGAATACCGGTAGCATATGAACTTGTGTTAAAAGTAAATGGGTGGGAAAAAGGAGAAAGCGAAGGCTCCTCGGTTTATTACATAAAAGGCAATCATCAAATTGATGTGATTTCTAACACGGATTTATTAACACTCCGGAAGATAAAATAATTAACGACAAAATTTCACTAAAGAAAACAGGGTGATTTCAGTTGAAGAATAGCTCGTCTATTGTAAAAGGTTACAAAGAAATGAACATCCCCTATACTTTGCTGAGCAATCAAAATCACTCAAAGAATTTAGTCGTTTTTCTACCTGGAACTGGATATACCGTACAAAGTCCGCTTTTTCACTATGTCAAAGATTTATTCAGTCAGAGGGACTTTGATGTGTTGCAGATTAATTACCAGTATAAAGATAAAGCTTATACTGAATTCACCAAGGAAGAAATAATCGAAGCGATAAAATTCGATGTAAACACAGTTATTGATGAGGTTCTAAAGAACGCTTCTTACGAAAACTCATTCATAATGGGTAAGTCATTGGGGACAATTGCTATGAATTCTGTCTTAAATAGGATGGAGTTCATGGAGGCCAAAGCTATTTGGTTAACACCGTTAATCCAACTAGGTGAGGTTTTTTCTGCAATGGCTGCAAGCAATCATAAAGGGTTGTGTTTCATTGGGGATAGAGATGAGTGTTACATAAATGAACGATACGATGTATTGAAAAACAATCCGAATATCGTTTCTCGTCTGATTCCTAATGTCAATCATAGTCTAGAATACGATAATTATTCGGTAGAATCTATTGATGTGATGAAGAGCGTTGTTGTTGATATTCAAAATTTTGTTCAGCAAAACGTGTAATAGATGCATAGGTCCAGCAAATTTTTACTTCTTTGTACGAGCGGGACGTCCTTCCCTTTTTGGATGCAAGGGCTCTTTCAATGAGTAAGAAATTTTATTAATGAACAGTAAGCGAGGTCAAATGTCTTCCGTATTTGATTTTCGAAGGTTTTGCATTCGTTGGTGTAACAGACCGTCTGACTGTTTGTTTTCTCCTGTAATAAACTCGGTCATATAATGCGATAAATATTTTCCGTAATTGTTCTCGGTATTCAATATTAATTCATCTACATAATATGCTCCTTTAGGTATTTGATCCAAGAGCAACACGCTTAGGGAGGCATAGACTCCACAGGCTACTTGGAAATAAGTTGCATTTGTTTTGTACTTAGAAAAGATGGCTTCATTGTTTAATACATTATACATGTACCGTTCTTTGTCCGGATAAACAAGCAACACACCTACTAAATCTTCGCCAGTTAATGCTGCGTCTCGAGGGTCGAGAACCTTCATCTCATAATTCCACAATTTATCCACGTCTTCTATATTTTCACGAATCAAGTTCGTGGTATGGTCATTTACCTTGTACAAGAATCCAAATTCCATATCATATAGCTTACCAAGTGAACAAACTTCTTCATGTGGCATTAAACAGCCCCAAAATCGTTTCTTTCCCAACGTTACCTTGAATTCAAGATCATAGACTTTCTCATATAAGAAGAGGGGGTTATGGTGCTTAAAGAACATGGGATGGCTAAGAATAGCCTCGTCGAGGAAACATTCGGGTGACCATGTGGTGTAAATCACATTCTTTTTGGCTAGTTTAGGATTTTTATAAAACGAGTTGTCATGCTCTACGATGTAACAGCCGATTGGCTGATTTTCTGATGAATCTTTCTTTAGAAGTTCCAGAGCCATCCACTGAACGACACCTGGATTCATACCAGAACTAATAATAGCTGTGTGGTTCAGGAGTTTATTTTTATGTTTTTCCAAATGCCTAAATCGTTCAATCAAGCCAAACCCTTCAAATAATTCTTCGTTCTCATCTATCATGGTATTCTCCAATGCGGTATTCACATAGCTTACACCGAGCTGATCACAACAGTGCAACATATCAACTGTATCCGCCCAAGAAAGGTCAATGACAACAGATGTCTGGGTGTTTCTTAAATGAGCCATAAATTGCTCGGTGTCTCTCAAATTGAATTCATGATATACAAATTTATCCTGTAAGTGTGGATAAGAGAGAGCAAAGTGAGATGCTTCTTTCTGTTCATGATCAATTAAATGAATACAGCAATTATTCACTACTCCATTTAATGGATCCTGCTTATCCTGCACGGAGTTGTCTAGAATTGATAGTATCCCGTTCGCTACACCGCCTGCACTGCCCAATATCGTTATTACGTGTTTAGTGTTATTCATATCAAAGCCTCTTTTAGTTTTTATACATAATCTATGTGATAGAAAATAATAGGTTTAGGTGTATGGTGCATGTCATCTAAGTATTGTTGTTAGTTGGATTCACAATAAAGAATAGATTCGCTTTAGCGATTATTCCCACGGTTTTTTATAAAAAGAAACATCTACAAACTATTGAAGCAAGGGATTTGTTTCACTTTAAAACCACTGTGAAATCAGTAAGCGTCAAAGCGTCAAATTGTAAATGAATAAAATTAAATAACTAATAAAAAAGGATGAAAAGGACTGCACGAAAGTATTTGTTATGTAATAGAATAATAAAAATCAACTGTACTATAACAACGGGAGGCGGATATGTGATTGAGCGTAACCGTTTAAAAATTGCGAATGAATTTTATCGGTTTGTTGAGGAGGAAGCATTGCCAGGGAGTGAAGTTTCAAGCGACAGGTTTTGGGAAGGATTCAGCCAGCTTATCCATAACATGGCTCCAAAAAATCGGGTACTGTTGACTGTTCGAGAACAGTTGCAGGCAAAAATTAATGATTGGCACACCAAACACAATTGGTTTGAGAATCGGGAGCAATATGAAGCTTTATTAAAAGAGATAGGTTATTTGGAACCAAGGGGAGAGCCTTTTCAGATTACAACAACTCAAGTTGATGACGAGATTGCAAAGCTTGCGGGACCTCAGCTTGTCGTACCGGTCAATAATGCCCGGTATGCAATAAATGCGGCCAATGCGAGGTGGGGAAGTCTTTATGATGTGCTATACGGATCGGATGTCATCGATGAACAAAATGGTGCACAACGAGGGACTACGTATAATCCGCTACGCGGACAACATGTAGTTTTGTATGCCCGTAAGTTTTTGGACCAAATTATACCGCTTGAAAAAGGATCTCACACGCAATCGACTGGATATCGCATCGAAAAGAATCAACTGATCGTTGATTTGGGAAGCGAATATTCAGCTTTGCAGGAGCCATCCAAATTTATTGGATTCACGGGAGATAAAGCGTTGCCGTCATCCATTTTCCTGCGAAACAATGGACTCCATTTGGAAATTCAAATCGATCGGCAGCATCCAATCGGTAAGGCTGACCCTGCAGGAGTAAAGGATTTATTCACCGAATCGGCTTTATCGACCATTATGGATTTTGAAGATTCGGTGGCGGCAGTTGATGCAGAAGACAAAGTGCTCGTGTATCGAAACTGGCTTGGTCTCATGAAAGGAACTTTGAAGGCGACTTTCAAAAAGGGGCAACGAGAAGTAGTAAGGGAGTTGAACGCCGACCGCTCATACCTGACGCCAACTGGAGAAGAACGAATGTTACGCGGTCGTTCCCTAATAATTGTACGAAATGTTGGTCACTTAATGAATTCCAATATAGTACTTGATGAACGAAATCAGGAAGTGCCGGAAGGAATCATCGATACGGTGATATCCAGTTTACTTGCAAAACATGATCTTTTGAAAACAGCAAGTTTCCGTAATTCCGATCAAGGTTCAGTTTATATCGTTAAGCCGAAAATGCACGGCTCGGCTGAAGTTTCCTTTGCAAATGAACTGTTTAATAAGGTGGAAGATTTGCTGGGAATGGAACGCTATACGTTAAAGATAGGCGTGATGGATGAAGAGCGAAGAACTTCTCTTAATCTTGAAAATTGTATACGTGAAGTAAAAGACCGGATTGTCTTTATTAATACAGGCTTTTTGGACCGAACGGGTGATGAAATCCATACATCGATGCTCGCAGGTCCCGTCATTCGAAAAAATGACATGAAATATTCATCATGGCTACAGTCATATGAGAAATCCAATGTTGATAATGGGTTGGTTTGTGGTTTTCCGGGACGCGCTCAAATAGGGAAAGGCATGTGGGCGATGCCTGATCGTATGAAGGAAATGATGGAGCTGAAACTCGGTCATTTGGAAGCGGGAGGAAATACGGCCTGGGTACCTTCTCCGACAGCCGCAACTTTGCATGCACTACATTACCACCAAGTCTGTGTGACGAAGGTTCAAGATAGGCTGAAACATGAGATTCAAGACAGAACGACCGATATTTTAACCCTTCCTTTAGCTAAGGAAGAATGGTCATCACATACAATTCAACAAGAACTGGATAACAATGCACAAGGACTGCTTGGCTATGTGGTGCGTTGGGTGGAGCAGGGAGTGGGCTGTTCGAAAGTGCCTGACATTCATAACGTAGGATTGATGGAAGACCGTGCAACATTGCGCATATCAAGTCAGCATTTGGCAAATTGGCTACAACACGGAATTTGTACAAAAGAGCAAGTTTTGGAGACTTTAAAGCGAATGGCCAAAATAGTAGATGAGCAAAACGGGGAGGACCCGATGTATCATCCAATGTCTGCTGATTTTGATGGATCTATTGCTTTTCAAGCAGCTTGTGAACTTATTTTTGATGGGAAAGACCAGCCGAGTGGCTATACGGAGCCGATATTGCATCGCAGAAGACTGCAATATAAAGCGCAAAATTCTAGTGAAAATAGCTAACTTTTGAGTAAAGAAAAATAAAAAGGAGGAAACCCCATGTTTGAAAATCAACCGGATATCAATACAAACGAGATTACACCAACTGTTATGTATCAATCCAAAATGGATAGAAAACCATTGAATATTTGCCTCGCTTGCGGCCAGGAATTTGATAGTTTCAAAGAATCGATTCAATGTTGCGCAGATTTGGACTGATTTTTCCAGTCAACTGTTTTAAAACCATTTGATAATAAAATGAATGAAAGAGGAGATTGTGACATGATAAACCGGAAACAACAAGCTGACCAATTAAAGGGAAGTTGGAGTTCCAGCCGCTGGCAAGGAGTGGAACGACCATATAGCGCGGAAGATGTCGTAAAGTTAAGAGGGTCCATCGTCATTGAACAGACACTTGCAACTTTAGGTGCTAAGCGTCTCTGGGAGCTTGTCAATACGGAGGACTACGTCAATGCACTAGGCGCGCTGACTGGAAACCAGGCGATGCAGCAGGTGAAGGCGGGGTTGAAGGCAATCTACTTAAGTGGTTGGCAAGTGGCTGCAGATGCCAATCTCTCTGGACACATGTATCCTGATCAAAGTTTATATCCGAGCAACAGCGTACCTCATGTAGTGAAAAGAATTAATCAGGCGTTACAACGTGCTGATCAAATTCAGCAAGCAGAAGGAAAGGGCGATACATATTGGTACGCCCCCATTGTAGCGGATATGGAAGCGGGTTTTGGCGGAACACTGAATGTATTTGAGTTGACCAAATCAATGATCGAAGCTGGGGCTGGCGGTGTGCATTTGGAAGACCAATTATCCTCAGAAAAGAAATGTGGTCACTTGGGTGGGAAAGTATTACTTCCGACACAAACAGCCGTCCGCAATCTCATTGCTGCCCGTTTGGCTGCTGACGTGATGGGTGTTCCAACGGTTATCATTGCGCGGACGGATGCGAATGCGGCCAATTTGATTACGAGTGATGTGGATCCATATGATTATCCTTTCATTACGGGTGAGCGGACGCCGGAAGGTTTTTACCATACAAAAGATGGAATTGACCAGGCAATCGCCAGGGGACTTGCGTATGCTCCATATGCCGACTTAATCTGGTGTGAAACGTCCGAGCCGAACTTGGGTGAAGCAAGGGAATTTGCAGAAGCAATTCACGATAAATTTCCCGGGAAACTTCTGGCATACAACTGCTCGCCATCGTTTAACTGGAAAAAGAAATTGGATGAAGAAACGATTGCCAACTTCCAGCAAGAGCTAGGTAAGATGGGGTACAAATTTCAATTCGTTACACTTGCTGGATTCCATGTTCTGAATTACGGGATGTTTGAGCTAGCAAAAGGGTACAAGGAGCGGGGAATGGCTGCTTATTCTGAGTTGCAGGAAGCTGAGTTTGCGGCTGAAGAAAGTGGTTACACGGCTACCCGTCACCAACGCGAGGTGGGAACAGGTTACTTTGATGAGGTATCGCTTGTTATTTCAGGAGGCACATCGTCGACGACTGCGTTAACCGGTTCTACTGAAGCAGAGCAGTTCCAACAAGATTAATAATATATCAAGAAAAAAACCAGTAGAGCATATGCCTACTGGTTTTACATGCATTTTTAGATTTTGACCATTCAGTTTAGATTTTCAACCAGTCGGAGCGGGTTATTGTCCATTCAGTCTTATTTTTTGACCACTCAACCGACGTTATTGTCCAGTCACAAGTAATTTCCGACCATTCAGCGTTTTACCCATTACCATTAATTATAAGATCTTATCCAAAAATTCTTTTGCTCTCGCCGTTTGTGGCTGAGTAAAAAATTCAGCTGGTTTGCCTTCTTCTAGTAAAACACCATGATCAAGGAACAGAATGCGGTCAGCAACTTCGCGGGCAAAGCCCATTTCATGTGTGACCACGACCATCGTCATCCCAGACTTGGCAAGATCTTTCATGACATCCAATACTTCTTTCACCATTTCTGGATCAAGAGCTGATGTAGGTTCATCGAATAACATGAGCTCAGGTTCCATGGCAAGCGCACGGGCGATAGCGACACGTTGTTTCTGACCCCCTGAAAGACTGCCTGGATAAGCCTTTTCTTTCTCGGATAAGCCTACTTTTTTCAACAGTTGTCGTGCCTTTACCTCAGCATCTGGCTTTTTAACGCCTTTAGCTTTCATGGGTGCATACGTTAAATTCTCAAGAACGGTAAGGTGAGGAAACAAGTGAAAGTGTTGAAAAACCATTCCAATTTGTTGTCTCAACTTATGAATAGGCGTTTTTGAATCGGTTAGGTCTTGGTTTTCAATCAGTATCTTGCCTGACGTTGGTGTTTCCAACATATTCATGCAACGTAGAAACGTTGATTTTCCAGAGCCTGAAGGTCCGATAATGGAAACAACTTCTCCTTTGGCAATCTCAGTGGAAATATCATGCAGTACTTCGTTGTTGCCGAATTTTTTAGATAGTTTCTCAATTTTGATCACTGACCTTCAACCTCCTTTCAATCATTCGACCGATTGTCGATAGACCAACGACCATGATCCAATAGATAAAGCCGACGAACAGCAGCGGTTCGAAATTACGGTAAATATCCGCACCAACTACTTGTGCACGACGCATTAAATCCAATACGGAAATCGTTGAAACAAGCGCGGACTCTTTCGTCAGAGTGATGACTTCATTCATGAGTGCCGGTAGAATGTTTTTCATTGCTTGCGGTAAAATAATGTCTTTCATCATTTGTCTGTATGGAACACCCAATGCCATAGCGGCTTCTGTCTGTCCTCGATCCACTGCCTGAATACCGGCACGGATGATTTCAGAAATGTAGGCAGCAGAATTCAATCCAAAAGCCAAAACGGCTGATAAAAATGGAGAGATATCATAGCCTGTCAGTTGAGGAACGGCAAAATAAAATGTCATCAACTGTAGAATTAGTGGCGTTCCTCTGAAAATCGAAGTATACGCACGAGCAAACCAATTTAATGGCTTAATGTGACTAATCTTGAACAATGCCAATATCGTTCCGAGGATAAATCCAACGATTAATGCGACGATGACAAATTTTAACGTTACCCAAATTCCTTCTAACATAAAAGGAATATAAGGCGTGATTTGCGTAAAGTCCAAATTCATGCCTTACACCTCATTTCTAGATTTCTCTTTTTGTTTGATTCAGTAAGTCTTTATTGACTTTTTATTCTTCAGACAACCACTTGTCTTTTAATTCCTGTAGTTTTCCGTTTTCTTCCGCTTCTTTTAGAACCGCATTCACTTTTTCAGTCAGTTCGCTTCCTTTAGGGAAAGCCACTGCCATTCCTGGAGAGCTTGACGTAGTGTCTTCAAAACCAGCCAGATTCTGTTCAGCAATAAATCCTTCAGCGACCGCTTTATCCACGTAAGCAACATCAATTCGGTTTGACAACAATTCCTGAATTAATATGTTAGCATTATCGACCGCTTTGATTTCAAAGTCGACTGTATCTTTTTTGATTTTGTTAGCGCCATCTTCTTGGATAGTACCAAGTTGGACACCAAGTTTCTTGCCTTCCAAATCTTCAATTGTTTTAATATCTGAATCCTTTAATGTAATGAACATTTCGCCAGATTCGTTATATTCAGTAGAAAAATCAACATTTTTTTTACGGGCCTCAGTTGCAGACATACCGGATAGTACCATATCGATTCGATCGCTTTGCAAAGCGCCAATTAAACCATCAAACTTCATGTCATTAATTTTAAGCTCATAACCTAGTTCGTCTGCAATGTAGTTGGCCAAATCAATATCAAATCCTTCGAATTCACCCGTAGTATTTCGTGATTCAAAAGGAGGGAAGTCGGCAGATGTAGCCATTTCCAATACTTTTTTATCACCAGAACCTGCCGTATCATTTCCTGTTTCATTCGAAGCGGTGTCTCCACACGCGCTCATAAGCATTGCTCCAAGTGTAAGTGTTCCAATTAAACTCCATTTTTTCATCATGTATAATCACTMCCGTTAATATATAGTTTTGTGTTAAATGGAGTTTATCACGATATTTATAAGTTGGGAAGCATTTTTATTCAAAAAATTAAAAATTAATTTTTCAGAACTTTATAGGTAAAAAGTTGTGGTAAAGGCATTAAGAGGGGTTGTGAGTGCTAATGTTTTATATATTTCTCTTTTTTGTGTATAAAAAAATGCATATTTATACGAAGGGTTGTAGGTGGTAGAGAAGGATACTTCAAGTTAAAAAGTTAATTTTCAATATTTTCGGTCGAACGTACATATAGTAGAAAGCAGGTTGATATTACATAGAAAACGTTTACCCGGGAGAAGGTGATCAAGATCAATCACATTGAGAAGGCACTTCTATTCATGATAGTATTACGACTTATTGGAGGAAGTGTAGAAGTAACAGCGGCTTTATTAATGCTCAAATTCAATGACTTGGAGAAAGCGTTTTATATTAATACTCTACTCGCTTTAGTGGGGCCAACTATTTTAATCCTTACCACAGGAATTGGATTAGTTGGACTGGCCGATAAAATCCCGTTAACCAAAATGATTTGTCTATTCAGTGGAATTCTTTTGATTTTATTCAGTTTGAAATCTAATTAAGAATGAGTTTCATAAAAATTTCCACTATGGTAGAAGAAAATCGAGAAGTCAGGGTCCAGGTAGACAGATTGGCTGTCCAGGTTGACACATTGAGGTTACAGGTTGACACATTGAGGGTCCAGGTAGACAGAATGCCTCGCCAGGTTGCACAAAATGATTTTCGCACCAACAAATAGGACCGAATCAGTTCAAAAAGACTGATTCGGTCCTAATTTTTTTGCAGTGGTTTATTCTTTTTCTGCTGATTGAATGACTTTTTGTCCATCAATGATCACGTAGAATACTTTAATTTTTGCGCCTTCTTCCAATTCAGCAAAGAATGGTTTCGCTGTTTCAGACAATCTCATTGCTTCCGCTTCATTTTGTTCGTTTTTCACTTCGATGGAGTTTACATCCTGGAGTCCCACATAAGTAACTGATGTTTCTTCAACCTTCAATTTATCTCCAGCAGATGAAGAACCAGTGCCATCCCAAGTTACTTCTGTGGAGGCCTTCCAATCTTCAGCTTCATTGGCAGTTGACCAAACCTCAAGTGTGTATTTTCCAGCCGGCAACTTAGAGAGACCTTCCGTTGCATCAAACTTCATCTCAAGAATTTCACCGGGTTTCAAGATTTTTTCCTGCAACATTTGTGCGTACATCTTGTTATCGGAATCCTTGTAAACAACTGTATCTGAGCTATCGATTAGTTGATAATCAAAGAGCTGCGAACTATTCATCGATAATTTAACGTCTTCCTCTTTGTCATTCCTCAGCTGGAAAACAAATTGGTGGGCGCCATCTGTAGTTTCTTCTGACAGACTGTGCACAACGGAGCCAGCGGCGATTTCGTTATTTTCATTTCCAGAGCCTGTGTTTCCTTCTTCTGATTCACTTGTATTTGCAAATGTTCCACAGCCTCCCAATGCAATGAGGATGATTGCAGTCGAAGTCACTTTTAGCATATTTTTCATCTTTAAAACCACCTTTCATTAATACTAATTAGACCGTGAGAAAGCAAAAAGAGTTACGGGAAAAGATAGAAAATTGAATAAAAAGGATTTTTGACCTACATCCTCCAATGGATAATCAACCGAATTAAAGATGAAATGATATGATAAAACAAAAAAAGGGGTGTCCGATGAGCATTGGAAAAATTCAACGCATAGTGAACTGTATGGCGACGAATGTACAAATGAAAGACATACAGTTCGTGCAAACTGAACATCGCCTGAAGCTTGCAGAGTTTTGGGGAATTCGAGAAGGCAGTCGCGTACTTGAGATAGGTTGTGGTCAAGGTGATACGACGGCAGTTCTTGCGTATTTAGTAGGGGATAGAGGCTTTGTGCACGGGGTGGACATTGCTCCACCTAGTTATGGAAGTCCAATAACTGTTGGAGACGCAGCAGAATATTTAATGAAATCAATGCTAGGAAAACAAATACGTATGGAGTTTGAGTTGGATGTGTTAGCAGCGGAAGTCGATTTTCCTGAAAACTCATTTGATTACGTTGTTCTGTCGCATTGTTCCTGGTATTTGAAATCGGCAGATGAATTACAAGCATTGTTGGAGAAAACGAAGAAATGGGCGAAACAATTGTGTTTTGCTGAATGGGATCCACGACTTCATACCATTGAGCAATATCCTCATTTTTTAGCGGTGCATATTCAAGCTCAATTCGAGTGCTTCAAAGAGAACAGCTTCTCAAATGTACGGACATTGTTCACACCAAAAGATTTAACGACTATTGCTGAGAGTGCTGGTTGGACGATTAACGATGAGCAATCTATATCTTCTACAAAGCTCCAAGATGGGAAATGGGAAGTTGATATGACGTTAAGTGATTACCAAAAAGAACTCGAGGAAATTAACCATATGCCATTGAAATTAAAAGAGCTAATCAAATCCGAAGTGAATTTGTTGGAAGAAGCCTTAAAGAACTATCCTTATTTACAATCGTTGTCTACATATGTTTTTACAGCGATCTAGTTGAGAAGACCAGGTCCTTTGTAGGGTTTCGGCTGGTGGCTATACGATGAAGTATACGAGAGTGAAAATGGATATAAATATCATGTGCTTCTGGACAACCCCTTGCAGGAAATGAGAATTGTTGCAGCAGATGTAAGGGTAGTTGAAGTAACAGCAAACAATAAATAAATTCATGATTAACTAATAAAACTCCCCTTAATGGATGGGGAGTTTTTATGTTTGAAAATAAAGATGCTTATGGAGGCTACAGCCCGGATTGAATGCACTTCGGCAAGCTGGACAAGTGGAGTTACAAGAYAGATACTCATCAATGGTCAATTCATGCCCGCAAGCGCCACACAATATAGCTTTTTGATTGAACTGTTCAATTGGCCAAACTTGAGGAGAATCACATCCAACCTCTTCGTGGCAGGAGAAACAAGGATAATAGGTATCGCAACAATAAAACTTGATGGCGATTCGATCGATTTCTGAATGGTAATGAAGGCAGCGTGTTTCGTTATCGACATCATTCCCTTTTACTAGGTGTCCATGAATGATCATTGGTAATCTCCTTTTTAGCGCTATTGAAGTCATTTAACCATACTAATTAAAGGAAGTCATTCACTTAATAATAATTATGGAAAAATATTCTTGATAAACATTGTAGAACAACATACATCGTGTTACGATGTAAAAAGTTATTAATCATAAGGAGGGGTGTTAATGGATAAGGAAATCATGAAAGGCAGTATCKATATATTACTTCTGTCCATTGTAAATACAAAAGACATGTACGGTTATGAAATGGTGAAGACATTAAAACATAATAGTGGAGAACTTTACAACATGGGTGAGGGAACATTATATCCAGCTTTGAAACGTTTGGAAAACAAAAAATGGCTTGAATCTTATTGGGATAATCCAGAGGTCGGTGCCAGAAGGAAATATTATCGCATTACAGATTCGGGGAAAAAAGAGTTGGCCCGGAAGTTACAAGAGTGGAAGAAGATAAGTGACTTAATCAAAGTATGTTCGGAGGGAATAGCATGGATCAAACCATTGAAGCCTACATTAGGRAAATCGTAAGTGAACTTAATTGCGATGAACATGAAAAAAGTGAAATGACTGAAGAAATGACAGGGCATATCCTTTTATTGAAACAGGAATTTCTGGAGCAGGGATTTTCTGAATCAGAATCCACACATAAAGCATTGCAAAGCTTTGGGGATGAGAAAAGTATAGAAGAAGGATTCCAACACTCTATATTTCCATACTATAAAATGTTCAGAAAGATTAATTGGCTTTTATTTGGCATCTATTCTTTAATTGTTCTAAGTAACTTACTTTTCTTGAGGATATTATCGAGAATCATTAATTATAAATTTGATTTCAATCAATACTTTTATATCTCGCCAGAATCTAATGGATTCTTCGATTTAGCCACATGGCAACAAAATTCGAATTTGATCCCATTTGGAAATACTTTTGAATATTTAATGGGTGCGGATAAATTCAATGTGGACATTATCATCAACAATACGTTAGGGAATGTGTTGATTTTTATCCCTCTGGGCATTTTCCTTCCCATCTTATTTAAAAAATATCAATCATTCACTCAATTGATTGTGGGAAGCATGACCATAACGTTTACTATTGAAGTGTTACAGTTTTCCCTTCAAATTGGCCAGTTTGATATTGACGACATCATTCTCAATACGATTGGTGCGGCAGTTGGCTTCTTAATCATCAAGCTCTTGATGAGAGTAGCTAAGTTATCAAGATTGACGATATTTTATAAGACTACAAGTTAACCAAAATCTATATTTAATCCCTCTCGTTTTTTGATTTTTTAAGTCAAATGAAGGTTTTTCATACATCAACGCCAAAAAATCAGACTGAGAGTCCACTCAATATGAAGAAAACCGTCCACCTGTCCGAATCGAGCAGGAAAAGACAGGATTCAATGTCGAAATAGGAATAAGATAATTTTACGAGGTGATGGAATGAGTTGGATAGAAGCGCTGCAACGCTCAATAGATTATTTGGAGAATCATTTAGAGACTGCTTTCAAAATGGAGGATGCCGCTGCAGAAGCGAATGTATCTGTATTTCATTTTCAAAGAATTTTCATGGTTCTGACGGACATGAGTGTGATGGAGTATGTACGCCGCCGCCGGTTGACTCTTGCTGCAGAGGAGCTCGCATTGACGGACGTGCGAGTAATCGATGTGGCATTCAAATATGGTTATGAGACACCGGAATCTTTTGCGAAGGCATTCAAGCGGCAGCATGGGTTGTCGCCATCTGAAGCACGATCTTCAAAAAAAGGATTCACTTCCTACAATCGTTTGGTCATCTCTGTACAATTGAAAGGGGCGTTACCGATGAAGGTGCGAATTGAAGAAAAAGAGGCATTTCCGATTATTGGTGTGAAAAGAGAGTTCTCGTGTGAAAACGGGGAAAATACAAGAGAGATTCCAAAAATGTGGCAAGAAGTTCATCAAAACGGAGTGGATGACGAATTGGTCGCGTTGAATAATGGCGCAGTACAAGGAATGCTTGGAGTCTGTCGCATGATTGATACAGCTGCAAGTACTTTAGAGTATTGGATTGCTACTGCTTATGATGGAGACGAGGTTCCAGCACGTTATGACCGTATGGAAATTCCCGCGGCGACTTATGCTGTTTTTGAAGTAGTAGGCCCGATGCCTCAAGCAATTCAATCAATGTGGGAGAAAATCTACAGCGAATGGTTCCCGTCGAGCTCTTATCGCCCAAGCGGTTCAGCTGAAATGGAAGTTTATTCGATCGAAGATGCCAGTCAGGCAGATTATTATTCAGAGATCTGGATTCCTGTCGTAAATAAGTAGACCTTTACTGTGACAAATCTTTGAAGACCCTTTCGATAAAATCACTTGATTAGGACGGTATGACTGTACACTCTACCCCCAGCCTCTCTATAATGAGGGGTGTAGAAAGCAGGAGGGGTTAAAATGTCTGAAAAACCACTTAAGCGATTTCGTTTCATGGGATTATTGGAAGGCAGTTCTCTATTAATCTTATTATTCCTGGCGATGCCATTAAAATATTTCTTTGGAATGCCAGAAGCTGTGAGAGTCGTTGGTTCAATCCACGGGTTTCTGTTTGTCAGCTATTGCCTGGTAATTGGGTATATGACTTTTATCGTGAGATGGCCGTTTATCTATAGCGTTATCGCTGTGATTGTTGCCTTCATTCCGTTTGGCAATATCATATTCGATCGTAAGCTTCAAAAATTGGAAACAGTATAGACACTGGTAAGATTCATATCTTACTGGTGTTTTTTCTTTTGATTTCAAAGAACCTGATCGTAATCATGTATAATAATACTTATTTTGGAAATCTTGTTGGCTTAAAATATAGGTAAGATAAATGTAGAGAAACTACTGAGAATTATAATCCAGATGAATGATGAAAGGAGCACATGATGAAATTTTTCCACACAGCCGATTGGCATTTAGGTAAGTTAGTACAAGGAGTTTCAATGACGGACGAACAACGATACGTGTTGCGACAATTTACTGAGGCGATTGCCGAAGAAAAACCGGATGCCGTTATTATCGCGGGAGACTTATACGACCGGGCAGTACCGCCGACGGACGCGGTGAATTTGTTGGACGAAGTACTTGAAACCATTGTATTGAAACTGAAAACACCTGTCATTGCCGTTTCGGGGAACCATGATAGCCCGGGGCGTTTGAACTTTGGTAGCCGTATGATGAAATCGAATGGTTTTTATATTACGGGTCAATTGAAGAAAGAATTAGAGCCGATTGTGCTACAGGATGCACACGGAGAAGTTCATTTCCATCTAGTTCCGTATGCTGATCCTTCTCAAGTTCGGCATGTATTAGAAGATGAAGAGATCCGCACTCATGATGATGCCATGAAGAAAATGGTTGCACATATTGAGTCTTCGATGGATTTATCTAAGAGGCATGTGCTGGTAGGACACGCCTTTGTGACACCTCACGGGGAAGAAGAGGAAAACACGAGTGATTCGGAGCGGCCGCTTGCAATTGGTGGAGCGGAGTATGTAAGTGCTTCACACTTCAAAAAGTTCCACTACACGGCACTTGGACATTTGCATCAAGCACATTATGTTTTGAATGAGACGGTCCGCTATTCGGGCTCTCCACTGAAATATTCAATTTCTGAAGAGCATCATCAAAAAGGTTTCCATATTGTTCAGATGGACGAGCTTGGAAATGTCAGTGTAGAAAAGCGTTTGCTCAAACCTAAACGCGACATTCGCACCGTTGAAGGAAAAATGGAAGACATTTTGCAGCATGAAATGAATCACGATTATGTGTTTGTGAAATTGTTGGATGAAACACCGATTTTATTTCCGATGGAAAAGATTCGCTCGGTTTACCCAAATGCAATGCATGTAGAACGTAAACTGTTGTCTGCTGTCAAATATAAAGAAGAARGCACGGTAGGTTCACGTCGTAAAATGGATAACTTAGCGTTATTTAACGCTTTTTACGAAGAAGTAAAAGGGGTACCTGCATCGGAAGAAACTGAGGGAATTTTTAAAGATGTGCTTCAAGAGTTCTTACTAGAGCAACAGGAAATCACTAGACCAGGTAAGAAAGAAGGGCTGAAAATATGAGACCCATTACCTTGAAGATGACCGCTTTTGGTCCTTATAAACATACAGAAGTCATTGATTTCAACGAACTTAAAGGCAATCAATTATTTGTCGTATCCGGCAGCACCGGAGCGGGCAAGACAACCATCTTTGATGGGATTTGCTTTGCCTTATATGGTTCGGCAAGTGGTTCGGATCGAAGTGAATCACGTATTATGCGCAGTGACTTTGCAGAGGACCATGTCCATACATCTGTAGAGCTGGTATTTGAAATGCATCAGCGAACGTATCGAATCCTACGCCAAATAGGGCATGTGAAAAAAGGCAATAAAGGAGCGACGGGTGAAAAATATGAGTTTTATGAAAAACTAATAGACCGTGAAGTTCCATGTGTTGAACGGCAAATCGTGTCAGAAATTAATGATAAAGTCGATGAAATTATTGGACTAACAAAAAATCAGTTTATCCAGATTGTGATGCTGCCACAAGGCGAGTTTCGAAAATTACTAACTTCTGAGACAGAAAACAAAGAAGATATTCTACGGAAAATCTTTAAAACCGAGCCTTATAAAATGATTAGTGAACGACTTAAGACAAAGAAAGCACTTGCTGAAGAAGAATTGAAAATTGAGCAACGCACGACTAACAGTTACATTCAAAATATCGCTGCATCGTTTCCGAAACGCGAATCCACTATATTTGAGGTACTTGCTCAGGAACACTACAATATTCACCAAGTCATTTCGGGATTGGAAGAAGAAGCTTCTTACTATGAAGAGAAAATCCGCCAAGATCACTTTAAATACGAAGATGCTTACCAGAACCATACAAGTAAGTCAGGTGAATTCCATGAAGCCAAAAGCTTGAATGAAAGATTTGACGAATGGGAAACAAAAGAACAGAAGCTGCAGGCGTTAACGGAACAGTTACCTTTATTTGAAGGCAAAGAAATGCAGCTTGAAAAGGCAGAACGAGCAAGCGTAATCGAAGGAATCGAACGAAACTATAAAGAACTTCAAAAAGAAGTACTGGAGAAACAGCAACTTTGGGATAGAGCGGTTACTTCAGAGGCAAAAGCGAAGGAAAAGTTAGAGCAGATGAACCTTCATTATATTGAAGAAGAAAACAAGCGGGAGATTCGTGAAAAACTAAGCGAGTCACTCGTCCGTTTAAATGATTTCTTGCCAATAGTAAAAGACATGACTTCGAAAGAGTCCGAGTTAAAAGTTATGGAGAATGAAGTCGATAAATTATTAGCAAACGTCAAGGGAATCGAGCAACAAGTGAACTCTAAAAATGAAGCTGTTACAGCTTTAAAGCTTGATATGGATCGTCTCGAAAATCGATTGATTCCATTTGATGATAAGTTACAAAAACTTAGCGAGTTAAATGAACAATGCCGAGTGTTAAAAGAGTTTCTGTCCATTCAGCAATCGATGAAAACACTAGAAACTGAAACTCTTGATAAAGAAAGACACTATAATACGGTGAAAACAGAGTACACGACGCTTGAAAATGAGTGGTTTGCCAATCAAGCTCGAGTTTTAGCGGCTCATTTACATGACGGAGATGCATGTCCAGTATGTGGCAGTGTGGAGCATCCAAATAAGAGCGAGCAAGATCAAACTGTTGCTCCTTCGAAAGAACAACTGGAACAAGTAAAATCGACTTTGAATCAAGTGGACAGTTCCTATCGAAATGCTTCAGCCAAACAAAACGCTATGATGGAGCAACTCTCGATTAAAGGGCAAGAAGTAACTGGTTTCGGTGTTGATTTAATGCATTCTGATAAGGTCTATGAAACTTTGGATGAATCTCGTCTGAAATTTGATGTTGAAGTCAGTCAAATGCGAAAAGATAAAGACGTGCTTCGAAAAATAAAACAACAACACCAAGAGCTGTCACTAGCTGTACAAGAGTTGGATGTTAAAAAAGTTAAGATAACAAAAAATCATCAAGAAGCACAATCTATTTACGAAAAAAGCAAAGCGATTTATGAAGATAAATTACAATCGATTCCAGCCGAAGTGCGTATCTTGTCTCAATTAGAACAACAAGTACGTGAAACAAGTGAACGCAAAACCAAACTTGAAAATGCATGGAAAGCGGTGCAACAACTTCGTCAAGAAGCTAGGGAACAACATGCTTCTTCTGTTTTGACGATTGCACATACCGAACAAGCTTTGCAAGAGACAAAGGCTAAACTAGATAAGGCAAATGTTGCATTTAAGAAGGCCCTCGAGTCCTCGGCTTTTGAATCAGAAGAAACTTATCAACAAGCGAAGTTAAGAGATTCAGAGAGAACTACCTTAAAAGAGCAGATTCTGGAGTTTAAACAATCTCGACATACACTGATTGAACAAGTGGCTGAATTGTCCATAAAACTTACAAACAAAACGAAAGTCGATTTAAACGATTTGCAAAATGAACTTGCTTCTTTGAAAGTAGTTTATGAAAAGGCGTTACAGGAAGTAAATCTATCAAATGATTATAAAAAAGCAGCGAACAATCTAATCAGTAGCATAGTGTTATCCAGTAAAAAAGTCATTGCGAAAGAACGGGAATTCAATCAAATCACCGACTTGTATGACATGATCAGAGGCCAAAATGGAATGAAGATTTCATTTGAACGATACTTGCAGATTGAATACCTTGAACAAATTATTGTGTCGGCGAATGAACGATTGAAGAACTTATCGAATGGACAGTTCCATTTGATTCGAAGTGAACGTCAAGAAGCGAGAGGAAGACAAAGTGGTTTGGGACTAGATGTTTATGATGCCTATACGGGACAAACACGCGATGTCAAAACGCTTTCCGGAGGAGAGAAATTTAACGCCTCATTGTGCTTAGCGTTAGGTATGGCCGATGTCATTCAAAGTTTCCAAGGCAATGTTTCCATCGATACGATGTTCATTGATGAAGGATTTGGATCGCTAGACGAAGAATCATTGAACAAATCAATCGACACACTAATCGACTTGCAAAAATCAGGTCGTATGATTGGCGTCATTTCTCATGTTCAGGAATTGAAAACAGCTATTCCAGCGATATTGGAAGTGAGAAAGTCGAAAGAAGGCTATAGCGAGACACGATTTGTTATTAAGTGATTAGACTAGTGTTTCGGATGGTGGTTGTCTGATTGTTAGCAGAACAACTTCCTTGAATAATAATACAGATGTAAAACCAGTAGCTCATCGAGATACTGGTTTTTTTGTATGTATATTCGCTTAGTGTAGTAAATACGATTTCTAGCCAATATTACAATTAACACCTTTAGTAGTTATTAAGTTTCCCTCCAGTAAATATTGGAAGTGTGGGCAGTTGTAGGGGAAATAATGTTCGGTAATAATTACCACCATGTCCTATATAATTTGCATGCTATACTCAAAAAAAGTTAAGCCAAATACATAACGACCCTTCGTGCTGTTGCTTTAAATAATGAGCCAACAGTTTGCAAGCGCTCTACCTACATATTTTTACATAGTAGACCTTACCAAAACATATTTCAAAATTTGTACCAAGTGTAAGAAAAAAATACCAACTAATTATTCACGAGGAGATGAACTTCTATTAGAAAGCTTACAAGAATTTTGATTCTATCATTTATGTTAGCGTTTTCATTTTCAGGAGTCGCAGGTGCAACATATTCAGTGCATAAAGGTGATACATTAAACGGCATTGCTTATAAATACAGAATGGGCTATCAGGATTTGCGATCATTAAATCCGCAAATCAAAAATCCTCATCAACTTAATATTGGTCAATCTATTGTTGTTAGAACACCGGACAAAGCATCTGATCTTGTTGACTATGCAAAGGTTCTTAAAACACAAACAAAATACGTGTACGGAGCAGATTATAGCCTAGCACCTTACAAAGCAGATTGTAGTAGCTGGACTAAACATGTCTATGCTAAATTTGGCGTGAACTTGCCTAGAACTAGCCGTGAGCAATCACATATCGGAAAGTCAATTTCATTTAAGAATATGAAAAAAGGGGATTTAATGTTCTTTGCGAGCAACGGCAAGACTATTTCTCATGTAGGGATTTATATGGGGAATGGACAATGGATCAGCAATCTAAACACGGCAAACAGTGTAAAAACTTTTTCTGTCTGGGGACCATGGACACAAAAACACTTCATGTGGGCACAAAGAGTACTTTAATATTCATCCCATATTTCTAGAAAAGCGCATCTGATTTATGTGATATTTTACCAGCAACACTAAAGGGCTGACGATATTCATCGTCAGTCCTTTAGTGTTGCTATTAACCCATTTGATACTTCTTTAAACTCCCGTTCAATCGAAAATAAGATCATAATAGAAAGAGCTCTCAACTTATATTGTATTAGTTTACACTTTCCCTCAATTTACACTATTTGAAAGCAGTATTTTCAGCCGGAATATAAAATTCAAACGTAGTAGAAGGCTGTGAATGAACGAGTGTGTCATTTATTTTCCGAATGGTCAATATTGCGTTTACTGTATACATTCCTGCCGGCACTCTCTCCGCTTCATTCGTTTTGTAATTCCAGATACTTTCAAATTGAATTTGTTCTCCTTTGTTTAACGTTTTATATTGAAGTGCTTGGAGAAACATTTTCCCTTTACTAAAATGATACACTCGTTCTCCTTGGGCATTGTACACTGAATAGTCATAAGACTGACTCGTTGGAAATTCTAGAATTATTGGCTGCTCACYATTATTTTTAACTGTAAAAGTAAACGTAGCTTGATCTACATCTGCGGTGACTTTTCCATCCCATTTCAATTCTGTTATGACCCTAACCTCCGTATTTAAAGTTTTATGGTTCCTTACGACGAAAATCATCCGAAAATTGGACAGCAATTCTCCATGAAATGATACCCCTTACTTATAATGATTAAACGAGTTCGTTATTTTTTCGGTACTTCTCCAAAAAGCGCAAATGTAGGATAAACAACAATAAAATTTTAAAGAGCCAATAAAAAAGAAATCCAGTGACTCTAATAGTTACTGGGTTTTTTGAGTATTATTTTATGAAGATTATTGGTGCCCGAGAATTAAAGTGTATCATCTTTTTCAACTCCTGTATCGTCTTTATCCAGATGATAAATGGGTGCACCTTCAGCGACCATATTTTGAGAAGCAATAAAATCTTGATTTTGACGTAATTCCATTTCCTTTTGGCTCACATATTCAGGTTTCATCGTCAAATACTCCCCTAATATAGTTTTTTAGAAGTAGTATATGAAAGTTGTCAGAAAATAATTACGAACTCATGAATGGAAAACCATTCGTGGAATTTTCGATCTGTTTAAAATGATAAGACTAGCGAATGAGGCTGAGCTTATCATTATGTGTATAGACTTCTAGTAACTTTTAATTACAGCATTACTTGTCAGGATGAAAAATCTTATTTAGGGGCATATTTTGAAATGAGAGGAAAGAAATAATACTCTGAACAAGGGAGAGCTAAAACATGCCGATGTCTTATGAACAGGTAGTAAATGTCTTAGATGAGTTTCCAGAGTTAAAGCGTAAAGAAGTCTCGAATAATCGCTCGACCTATTATTATCCCAATAGTCCAATTCGCAAAGAGAATGTATTACAAGAATTGCATTTATCGGGAAATGGTTATTTATTTGTTGGCTATTTGTCTGAATATCGTCATCGTATGGATAAAAGACAGTTCATAAGCATTAAAAAGTTTACAGAACCTGAGTTCAGAGATGCGCTAAAGCAGGTTTTGCAGTCATTTAATGAAAAGGCAAAAGCTTAAAGAATTCAATAATAAGGGACTGTCCAAAAAGGCATTGAAATGACTTTTGAGGACAGTCCTTTTTTCAATTTTCTTCTCCAAAGGATTACTAATTTGATCAACGAATGCATAAAATGAGTAGGATAAAGCGGTAGCATATTTACTTGCTCAAGTTGCAATACAGAAAAAGAAACCAAGGAAAAGGGACACTCTAACGGATAGAGTGAGACCAGCCTTGGTTTTTCTCTTTTTTTCGCCGTACAATCAATTTACTGCATTTAATAGACCATTTTGCTAATCTATTAAGAAAAAATAATAGAGTAGAACAACATAGTAAATTGGTATAATCTCTGGATTAAATGGATATAGTGACAGTAATCTATTAAAAATTGGGGAGGTAGATTATGAACAAAGTAGAGTTTAAGAAGAATTTTGATTTAGGATATGAAGTCCTAGAATTTGTTGCGAATCATGATGAAACATCTATCTGGATTAAGAATCATTACTCTGTTCCTTCTTCCACCGTCAGTTCAACTATCATAAAAATTGCTGGAACACTATATGAAGAGAAAAGATGGGGCTTGATTTTTTCGGATTTAATTGAAATTGAAACGAATGTTAACGAAGAAGTCCAGTTGGAATTGGACCGATTCGAAATCGATATTGAAGATTTTGATGAAGAAGCGTTTCTTGCACATTTAGTAAATCAAGCCACAATTGAAATACAGAACTCAGAATTCTCTACAGCACTGAAAGAAATGATGGTTGTTTAAAAGTACACAAATTTTGAACATAGGTGAAAGGCAGCCCGCATATCAATCATTATCGTTGGAAATATACGTAGGCAGGAGATTGTTATGTGTGGATTTGTAGGGTTTTTGTATAATCAACCTCAAGAAATAAGTGACCTAAGAACGCAGGAAATGAATGAAATTATTTCATTACTTGCCCATAGAGGGCCTGACGACAAAGGGTGTTTTGTTGATGAATATGTAAGCTTTGGATTTAGAAGGCTGAGTATACTAGATATCGAAGGTGGTCATCAACCGTTCTCTTATGAGGATGAACGTTACTGGATTATCTTTAATGGAGAAATTTATAACCACGTTGAACTACGGGAAGAACAAATAGCCAAAGGTCATGAATTTTCTAGTGAATCGGATACGGAAGTCCTTCTTACCTTATATAGTGAGCTTAAAGAAAAAATGGTGCACAAATTAAGAGGGATGTTTGCATTTGTCATTTGGGACAAAGAGGAACAACACTTATTCGGAGCTCGGGATCATTTCGGCATTAAGCCCTTCTTTTACTTAGAAAATGAGGAAATGACGTATTTTTCTTCTGAGAAGAAAGCAATCCTTTATGTCGAATCCGATGAACTGGATGACGATTCACTTCAGCATTATCTGAGCTTCCAATATGTACCTGAACCCAACACCATGACGAGATTGATTAAAAAGTTGCCGGCTGGTCATTATTTCACTAAGAAACCGGAGCAACCAATGGAAATTCATTCTTTCTGGACCCCGAAATTCCAGCAAGTTCATTCTTCAGAAAATCAACTAATCCATGAGATCCGCGAAGTATTAACCGATTCAGTTCATGTTCATATGCGCAGTGATGTACCGGTGGGGGCATTTCTTTCGGGAGGGATTGATTCGTCCTTTATTGTCTCATTGGCAAAGGAAGTGAATCCACGGCTTAAAACGTTTACGGTCGGTTTTGAAAAAAGTGGTTACAGTGAGGTAAATGTCGCAAAAGAAACAGCAAATGTCCTCCAATTGGAAAATATCAGCTATATGATTTCATCACAGGAATTTCTCGAAGAACTTCCTAAAATCGTTTGGCATTTAGATGACCCCTTGGCTGATCCGGCATTAGTTCCGCTATACTTCGTGGCAAGGGAAGCTGCAAGGCATGTAAAAGTTGTATTGTCAGGAGAAGGGGCAGATGAGTTATTCGGTGGCTATAATATTTACCGAGAACCGCATTCTCTAAGGATATTTAATCATATTTCTCCACGGTTTAAAGAAATATTGAAAGTCCTCAGTCGTATATTTCCTGAAGGATTTAAAGGGAAAAGCTTCATTGAACGCGGGACTACACCGTTGGAAGAACGATATATTGGAAATGCCAAGATGTTTGAAGAAAATGAGAAAAGGAAATTGCTTCGAACCTATAAATCGAATTTGGATTATACAACCATCACAAAGCCAATTTATCAACAATCAATGAGTTATGATTCGGTCACGAAAATGCAAAATATAGATATCCACACTTGGCTAAAGGGCGATATATTAGTCAAAGCAGATAAGATGACAATGGCCAATTCACTTGAATTGCGTGTTCCATTTCTAGATAAACACGTTTTCGAAGTGGCATCGAAGATACATACCGACCTGAAAATAAAAAACAATTCAACCAAATACATCTTGAGAAAAGCAGCAGAAGGCCTCGTGCCTGAACATGTGGTGGAACGGAAAAAGCTTGGTTTCCCTGTTCCCATTCGTCATTGGTTAAAAGATGAGTTATATGAATGGGCAATGGACTTAATACATATCAGCCAAACAGAAACTATTTTCAATAAACAGGAAGTGTTTAATTTACTGGCGGATCACGTGAACAATAAAAAAGACAATAGCCGGAAGCTTTGGACGATTCTTATCTTTATGGTTTGGCATCAAGTTTATGTAGAGAATATTTATGAATTTAATCGTTAAGGCGGATATTGAAAAGACTTAGTAAAAAAATACATAAAAAAACGTCCGGCAACCACTCCGGACGTTTTTTCCACAGACCACATAACACAAAACAGGTAGGTTATGTGTTGAAACATAATATGAAATATTTGTAGGACGAAAGACGATGCGCATCCTCTTCCGTCTACCTTTTAAGTCTAACATGGTTATCAGAGTTGGCTAGACATCAATATATAGTTACGTTTCCAGTATGTTCATGAAACAGGCTAAATTTGTCATGGGGTCTGTAGTACTTTAAGAGTAAATGCTTTAACATCGAGTGCCGTATCTTCCCGTTTCACGTCTTCGAGCATAATATCACGGAAATAAGCAACACTTGCCGGTAACGGCAATTTTATTAATTTCGTCAATGCTTCCTGATACATGAGGATAAATTCTGGGTCGGTATTGCCTCGCTTCAATTCGGCAAAGGACTCATAAAACTGATCGAGTTTATCGGCAAATTCAAGAATCCGTCCTTCGATGGTAGCATCTTTTCCCTCTTTCATTCGATGAAAGAAAACGGGTTGAAATTCTTCGGGGATTTCTTCCAATATGAATTTTTCCATCATTTTATCTTCCACATGGGCAATCATTTGCTTCAACTCAGGCGAGGCGTGTTTGACTGGTGTTTTAATGTCACCAATGAAAACTTCCGCGAAATCGTGGTTAATCGTTTTCTCGTACAGCGCTTTCCAATCGATGGCTTCTCCGTTATTTTCTTCAATCGTCGCAAAAAACATGGCGTATTGAGACACTTTCCAACTATGTGCGGCAACATTATGCTCTTCAAATTTAAATTTTCCTGGACAGCGTATGATGCGTTCTAAATCGTTCATGCTCGTAAAAAATCGATGAATTCCCATTGTATTTCTTCTCCTTTAAGGTAGCTGTTTCCTGTCAACGTGTAATCTGTATGTACAAAAGTCTTTCATAAGTGGTTTCCACCATTCCAACAGATTAAACGCTTCTTCCTATACAATGTGTAAAAATCCATCTGGTCGTGACAAATAACACAAAAAAACTCATCCTCATTAATATCTGAGGATGAGTTATGTTTATTATTTTGTTTCTTCAACTGGTGGTGCAACAGGTGTTGTGTAATCAAAATCAATTTCATTCAATCCGTCAATTTCGATTTTTCCTTTTTTGCCAGCCAATGAGCTGTCTGCAGAAAGTTCAACTACTAAAGTTGTACGATCATCAGATAATGAAGTTCCAACAAACTGAAGTTCTTTTACTGAACCATCTTTGAAGTACGCTTCAATGTAGAACATTTCTGCAAGTTCTGTAACTGAATATTCTTTAGGTGCAGCTTCTTCCATTTTGATTTCAATCGTTGTCGAAGTCAGAATTTTAGCTGATTCTGCAAAAGGCATATAGAAAGAGAACATAATTGTATTGTATAGAAGGTTGGCAAATTCACCACGTTTGATGTTGTCATTCGTACCAAATGAAGTTGCTGTTTTACCATTTGTGATTCCTGAGCCATATAAAGCTTCAATATAAGGTGTAAATACCCCAACAGCATCCGTGAATGGTGTTGTTTCTGCATAATCTTCAAGTCCGAATGAAATAGTCAATAACTTCGCCATTGCGCCTCTGCTCAACAGTTGGTCTGGACCGAATTTATCTTTAGATACTCCCGAGATAATTCCTTCTTCAGCCAAAGCATTTACTGCACCTTGGACACGTGGGTTTAAATCTTTGAATCCTGCAGATGGTGCATTATCGACATCAAGACCAAGCGTGTTTGCCAAAATGACAGCAGCATCTCCACGTTTGATATTTAAATCTGTTCCGAAAGTGGTAGGAGTTGTTCCTTTGATTAATTCATATTCATAAAAGAAGCTGACAGCTTCATCATAACTTGAATTAACATCCGTAAATTGGTGTTCCGCTGCAGAAGCAGATGGAACGATGGCAGATACTGCCAGGATAGCTACTAAGCTAGCAGCAATAAATTTTTTAAGACTAGTAAACATTGATCTTTCCTCCTATGTATGGGTAAAACTATTTTCAAATACATCTTAATTTACCATGGATAGTTTTGTATAAATACAGGTAAATTGAGGGATTTTTAATTTGAGCCTAAAGACTCCGTACAATGGGTAAAAAATGATGAATTGGCATAAAAAAACTGCCCTTAAAAAAGGGCAGCACACTTATTTTACTTCTTCTTTTTTGAAACAATACGGCTCAATGCGAAAGCGCCAGCAAAGACTCCGATAGCAGTATTTGTGCGTTTATTGAATACTTGTTTGACAACCAAGTTCAAGTTTTGCGGACGTTCAGCTAATCTTCTCATGAAGTAACCATACCAATCATCTCCGAATGGTACGTATGTGCAGAAGTTGTATCCTTGTTTCGCTAAATCCACTTGCATGTCTTTGCGGAAACCATACAACATTTGGAATTCAAATTTGTCGTTTGAAATTTGATTGTCTTTTACAAACTTCTTCACATGATTGATAACATTGTGGTCATGTGTCGCGATTGAAGAGAATTTACCATTCAGTAAATGATACTCAATCAGTTTGATGTAGTTGGCATCAATTTCTTGTTTTGTTTGGTAAGCGTGTTCAGCAGATTCTTTGTAAGCGCCTTTTACAATACGTAAACGCATATCTTTATATTTTTCGATATCGTCTTGTGCACGGTAGAAGTAAGCTTGAATTACTGTGCCGACATTGCTGTACTGTTCAGAAAGAGTATCGATTAGATCAAATGAAGGTTGAAGGTGACCATAATCTTCCATGTCAAGGTTGATGTGCATGTCATACTTACTCGCTGCAGCAACGATTTCATGTAAGTTGTCAAAACAGAAATCATAATCGATATCGAGACCAAGTTGAGTTGGTTTCAAAGAAATGTGAGCGTCCACTCCATTGGCTTGAATTGCTTCGATTACTTCCAAAATGCTTTCTTTAGCTTTCAAAGCTTCCGATCTTTCGAAAACGAATTCGCCCAAGTTATCAACGGTTGCACTGATGCCCAACGCGTTTAACTCACGAATACTTTTGATTGTATCTTCAACATTTGTTCCAGCGACAACAGTTTGTGCGCCTAATTTCAAACCATATTTTTTAGCTGCACTCGTCAGCAATTGGTTTTTTGATAAAGCCATAAATACATCTTTTAACATGATTTTTGCCTCCTAAAAAATATTCATTATATGTTGTCTTGCATCCGTAAAATCACTAATCCTATCATGTGTATCATGACACCGTTTTATTATAAATCTTTTTTCACGAACATGTACACTAAACGTATTGAGATTGTACGGAAATTCTTTCCTTTTAATCGTAAACCTACTCTTTAATACTATCTGAAAAACATCAGAACAGAACGATATCAGAAATAACTGATTTTTATTTATAGAAAATGCTTATCATACACATCTTAAAGTGACTTTCTCAAGAGCCGTTTAAGGGAGGAAGTTTCTCGTAGGCAGATAGCTTGATGTATAAATGCCATCGATATATTATCAACTCAAGATATTAGTTTTGCGAAAGGATTTTGATGATGACTTTAAATGAAAAATCTATTCCAGTTTCCGTATTGGATTTGGTTGCTGTACTTGAAGGACAAACACATAAAGAAGCAATTGGCGATTTGGTCAATTTAGCTCAACATACAGAAAAACTTGGTTATCAACGTTATTGGTTAACTGAACATCACAATATGCCTGCAGTAATTAGTTCAGCTACGTCAGTTCTTATAGGACATGTGTTGGAAAATACTCAATCCATTCGAGTTGGGTCAGGTGGGATTATGTTGCCGAATCATGCACCCTTGGTTGTAGCAGAGCAATTCGGAACATTAGAAGCCATATATCCGAAACGAGTAGACTTGGGTCTCGGTCGAGCACCTGGAACAGATATGCGTACAGCGCATGCACTTCGTAGAACAACACAGGAAACTGCTTTCGCGTTTCCTCAAGATGTAGTGGAACTGCAACAGTATTTCAGTTCCATTGATCAGCAAGGTGAAGTTCGTGCATTTCCAGGTGTAGATGCCAAAGTGCCAATCTACATTCTCGGTTCTAGTACATCAAGTGCTTCGCTGGCTGCAAGACTTGGATTGCCATATGTATTTGCAGCCCATTTTGCACCGGCTCAACTCGAGCAAGCACTTCAGATATACCGCAATCAATTTACGCCGTCAGAGTATTTAAGCGAGCCATACGTGATGGTTTGTGTAAATGTCGTAGCGGCGGATACGATTGAAGAAGCCACTAAACTTTCCACTTCAACTAATCGGTTCTATTTAAACGTGGTGAGACGCACAGAGGAATTCTTGAAGCCTCCGGTAGAATCAATGGACGGTTTATGGAATTCATTTGAAGAAAGCGCCGTCCGCAGTATGTCTACATATTCCTTTAAAGGTGACAAGAATGCAATTCAGAAACAACTGAAAAGATTCCAGGACACATTCCAAGTGGACGAATTGATGGCTGTGACGTACATTTACGATCGGGAAGCACGAAAACGTTCTTATGAGATACTGAAAGAAGCGATGGATGAACTTCAATAAGAAACAGGAAACAGGCCGGGAGATATTGGCCTGTTTTTTTGTTAAATTCATTTGAAAGGTGCCCGATCCCGTCAAATGATCAATCAACTCCGCTCCAAACAAAGCCGCAGGTGTAAAACTGCCGCCAATTAATTACTGCTGAAAATAAAGAAATTTGGTCATTTCGAAAAAAAAATATAATTTAATCGATTAAAGTTTTAAAAGGAAGTTTATCTCAGTAAATAATTGGTTAAATAATTAATACATAAATTTACTTTTACGTGAAAATTTTAAGTTGGTAAATAAGTGATTTCATGAATAAAAGCTAAACCAGTTGGAGGATGTAAACAGATGAGAACAAAGACAGTGTATAAGCAACATCTTTTATTGAAACAAATTAACCGTAAAAAGAAAGACATGTACAAAAAGGCTAAGCAATTAGGCTACACACATTCATTGGTGGTGACTTGTAGTCAAGAACTGGATCAACTCTTGAATCAATATCAAGAAGTAGGGTGAAGCAATGTTTCAATTAATCACATCATTTTTTGATACTCTATCTCCTCTAGATACACTCAACTGTTGAAACAATATAATATTGTCATACGATAAAATTCCCTTGTCGAAGAGGAAGGCGCGCAAATGCCTGTATCTCACGGCAGGGGTTTTTTAGCTTGTTAAGATACTTTGATAGTGCACATTTGTTCAGATAGATACAGTCGTTTTGAGACTCTGTGTTCAAACGTGTAAAATGATTGTAGAAATTCAATTGGAAAAAGGTGCTTTCATGAAAAAATATATCATTATCGGTGCTGGAATTTTAGGGGCTTCAACTGCTTATCACCTAGCTAAAACGGGTGCAACAGTTACCGTCGTGGATCGCTTTGATAAAGGACAAGCAACGGACGCCGCAGCAGGTATTATATGTCCGTGGATTTCACAAAGACGTAATAAAGCATGGTACTCTCTCGCTAAAAGTGGGGCGGCCTATTATGAGGGACTGATAGCCCAACTTGAAGAAGATGGTGAAACAGATACGGGATACAAACGCGTGGGAGCCCTCAGTCTGCATACAGATCAAAGCAAACTCATCAAAATGGAAGAACGCGCGGTTACAAGAAGAGAGGATGCAACGGAAATTGGAGAAGTTCTTCAACTGACGCCGAATGAAACGGGTTCTCTATTTCCTCCGTTAGCTGAAGAATTTGGAGCGGTCTATGTTAGTGGAGCTGCTCGAGTCAACGGAAGGGCGCTCCGACAAGCCTTAATCAATTCGGCAAAAAAATATGGAGCAACCTTCATTCAGGGCTCTGCTGAAATTGAATTTGATGATTCAGCTATCACTGGGGTTCGTGTCGGCAATGAACGTTACAGTGCTGAAAAGATAATCATTACTGCCGGAGCGTGGGCGGATCAATTATTAAAACCAATGGGTATTGAATTTCAGCTCTCATCCCAAAAAGCACAAATCGTCCATCTTCAAATGGAAAATATGAAAACGGATGATTGGCCCGTTGTAATGCCTCCAAATGATCAATATATTCTCGCTTTTGATAACGGCCAAATGGTAATAGGCGCGACCCATGAAGACCATGAAGAGTTTGATTTACGCGTCACTGCAGGCGGTTTACATGAAGTCTTTCACAAAGCGTTGACCATGGCACCTGGATTAGCAGATAGTACATTTGTTGAAACCCGTGTCGGTTTCCGTCCATTTACACCTAATTTTCTGCCGATCATAGGGAAGGTTCCAGGTTGGGAAGGACTTCTTCTCGCCAACGGACTTGGGGCGTCGGGATTAACTATCGGACCATTTCTAGGTGCACAACTGTCGAAGCTCGCGCTTGATGAACGAGTCGATATCGATTTGGCTTTGTACGATGTGTCAGGTGCAATAATAGACTAACCGTATGAGTTACAAAAAAACGAACACCCCCGTAGAACATTTTTCTACGGGGGCGTTTCTAATTCTTAATTATCTTCAATAATTTCGATATGATGTTCGCCCCAAGCACCACGTGCTAAGGAGACGCAATCAATCAATAGGGTGAGACTGTGTTTTAGTTCCAGGTAGACAGAATGGAGCTCTAGGTAGACAGAAAGGAACTCCAGGTAGACAGAAAGAAGCCAGGTAGACAGAAATGCCTTCCAGGTTACACAAAATGCTTTCCCGAGTTTTCGAGTACTTGCCTTTGATAAAAAAATAGGAGGAATAAAGAAAGTTCACTAAGTACAAACTAAGGTTTTCAATAAGTAAGAGAGGAGAATTCGAAAATGAGTGAAAGAAAACCTCCACATCAGCAAATGTCTGAAGAAAATAATGGTTTGTCCGCTGCGCAGGAAGTGTTGTACAACGAAGAGTTCAACAAAGCAGACAAAGCAAGTGGATTAGAAGGCGTTAAAGGCATCAAGAAGAAAGACGAGAAAACTAAAAATAAATTAAACTGAATAGAAAAAGAGGCCATTCCTAGTTGAAACTTCAACGTTGGAATGGCCTCTTTTTATACACTAATTTTGTAAAGTGCCTTTTTAAAAATTCTTATATCGTTGTCGTTGTCTTTTTCTTATCAAAGGCATTCATGACTTGATCAAGCATGCCTTTACCATTACCACTTTTCGTGAATTCGTTGACTTGCCCTTTAAGTTTTTCTCGAGAATCTTTGTTGAGCATTAGGAAAGCCGCTCCAAGTCCAAGTGCTGCCAATGCCATCGTATTTCTTTTCATTATCAAACCCTCCTGATTTATTTTAGTAAAAGTGTTGTAGTTGAATATTTCCCCAAATGTGTATGTTCAAACATACGAATCTTGTAATTCCGACAGAACTTGAAATATTTGTATTTTCAATACAATATGTGCATATTTATTAATTTACGGTTGTATCCCTATATATTCTTCTTTATAATTATCGTATATTTCAGAAAATGTTTGGAAGTGTAAAGATGGAAATCACCTATTCACCACTTGGAGAAGAAGCAATTGTCTTAGAAGTTGGACAAGAAATTACAAAAGAAGCAACCAACCTGGTGCGGTCAATCACCCGTAAAATCGAACAAGCTTCTATTGACTCAGTTGTAGAAGTAATTCCTGCATTTACGACCGTCACTGTTTTTTATAGAGTGTCTGCCGACAATCAATTTGAAGATATGAAGGATTGTCTAACTAAGATACTGCACAATAACAATGATTCGGAAAAAGTAGACCAACGGACCATTGAGATTCCCGTTTGCTATGGAGGCGAGCACGGACCGGATCTCGAGTTTGTTGCGTCTCATAATCAATTAAAAGTTGAAGAAGTGATTGCCATTCATTCTTCGGGTACATATGAAGTGAATATGATTGGATTTGCCCCAGGGTTCCCGTTTATTGGAGGCATGTCCGAAAAAATTGCTGCTCCTCGTCGCTCGACTCCTAGGCTCCGTATCCCCGAACGGTCTGTCGGAATTGCTGGAATGCAGACTGGTGTTTATCCGATTGAGACGCCTGGTGGCTGGCAATTGATCGGTCGGACGCCGATGGATTTATTCCTTCCGCATGAAGACGTTCCAAGCTTGCTACAAGCGGGAGATCTCATAGTCTTCAAGCCAATAACAGAATCGGAGTATGCAGAATGGGAGGGGACAACTCATGCTGATGATTGATAAGGAAGGTTTGCAAACGACTGTTCAAGATCTTGGCAGGAATGGTTTTCAAAAATATGGCGTTATTGTTAGTGGCGTTATGGATTCTTATGCACATCGTCTGGCGAACATATTGGTCGGCAATGAAGAGACGAAAGCAACGATCGAAATCACATTAATGGGCCCACATATAACATTTCTTGAAGACTGTTTATTTGCATTAACTGGCGCGAATCTATCACCCGTCATTGATGGTGTACCCATAAAAATGTGGCGCCCGATTTTTGCCAGAAAAGGTTGCAAGCTGATTTTTGGAAAGCCTGTAACAGGTTGCCGAACGTATATGGCGGTTGCTGGAGGAGTTGCTGTACCTAAAGTGATGGGGAGTCAGTCTACCTATATACGAGCGAGTATCGGAGGGTTTAACGGAAGAGCCTTGCAAAGAGGAGATGTTATTCCGGTTAATGACGCCCCACAACAAGTTAAAGGTTTTATCAACAAGCTCTCTAAAGAAATAAACGATAGGTCATTTATGCAAGTGGAATGGACATTAAAGTCCGAAGCCATTCCCACCTATCAAAAGGATGAGACGGTGCGTGTCATAGAAGGAAGACAAGCACATTTATTCTCTAAAAAAAGTAAAGATGATTTCCTTAATCAGGTTTTCCAAATCACTTCAGATTCCGATCGGATGGGTTATCGATTGAAAGGAACTGAACTTAGATTAGAAGTACCGAAAGAATTGCTTTCAGAGGCAGTGTCATTTGGTTCCATCCAGGTGCCCCCTGATGGACAACCCATCATTTTGATGGCAGACCGACAAACGACTGGTGGCTATCCAAAAATAGGACAAGTTGCATTTATTGATTTGCCGAAAGTGAGCCAGCTGAAGCCTGGGGAAACCATTCGTTTTGAAAAAATATCCTTGGAAGAAGCACAAAAAGCAATGATTGAGCAGAGAAAATTGATCGATCAATTAACGCAATCCATTTCACTCAAATTTAAGGAGAGTAAATGAAAATGAAGTATCAAGTCGATTTAAATTGTGATATGGGTGAGAGTTTTGGAGCCTACAAAATGGGAAACGATGAAGAGATACTGGATTTTGTGACATCTGCAAACATCGCGTGTGGCTTTCATGCAGGCGATCCTTCAACGATGCGCAAAACGGTTAAACTCGCACTCGAAAAAGGCGTAGGCATTGGTGCGCATCCTGGGTTTCAAGATTTGACTGGCTTTGGTAGACGAAATTTTTCAGTCACTCCTCAGGAAGCTTATGAAATCGTGGTCTATCAAATTGGGGCATTGTTTGGCTTTGTAAAAGCGGAGGGTGGCGTGATGCAACACGTCAAGCCACATGGTGCATTATTCAACATGGCGGCTACTGATTCGGCATTGTCTGAAGCTATTGCAGAAGCGGTTTATGCAGTGAATCCTGAGTTAGTACTCTTTGGTTTATCCGGCAGTGAACTCGTCAGAGCTGGCGAGAAAATCGGGTTACGCACGGCGAATGAAGTATTCTCCGATCGTACTTATCAAACAGATGGAACATTGACGAACCGAAAAGAAGCTAATGCACTGATAACGGATACGGAAACAGCCATTCACCAAGTCGTTCGAATGGTTAAAGAAGGCAAGGTCACAAGCATCAGCGGAAAAGWAGTTTTGATTCAAGCCGACACTGTGTGTATTCATGGAGATGGACTGCATGCACTCGATTTTGCACAACGTATTTCTCAAGTCTTGAATTCATCTGGAATTGATATTCAAAAAATTTCAGAGTTCAAATAAATCATAAGGGGGATCCACATGAAAGCTGAGAACAAATTGAAAAACACAAACAGGAGTTTATTGCTAGGTGCAGCCTTCCTGATGGCGACTTCTGCGATAGGACCAGGATTTTTAACTCAAACGACGGTCTTTACCGAATCCCTTCTTGCAAGTTTCGGATTCGTTATTCTGATTTCCATTATTATTGATATCGGCGCTCAGTTGAACATTTGGCGAATCATTGCGGTCTCTGAAAAACGGGCACAGGATATTGCAAACGATATATTGCCGGGCCTTGGTTACTTTCTTGCAATTTTAATTGTTATGGGTGGTCTTGCATTCAATATCGGAAATATTGCAGGTGCTGGTCTTGGAGTAAATGTTTTATTCGGAATCTCTGCACAGACGGGAGCCATTCTCAGCGGAATTCTTGCCATCGGTATTTTTGTTGTTAAAGAAGCGGGCAAAGCGATGGATAAATTCGCGCAAATATTAGGTTTCATCATGATTGGATTAACTGTATATGTCATGTTTACTGCAGATCCTCCAGTAGGAGAAGCGGTTGTGAAAACTTTTGTTCCAGACAAGATTGATATTTTGGCGATTGTAACATTGGTAGGAGGAACGGTTGGGGGTTATATCACCTTTGCCGGAGGTCACCGATTGATTGATGCGGGTGTCAAAGGTGTAGACTCGCTTCCTGAAGTGAACCGTAGTGCAGTATTTGCAATTGTAGTTACTGCTATTATGCGAATTGCCTTGTTCCTTGCCGTTCTTGGTGTTGTGTCACAGGGGTTAAAACTTGATCCTTCTAATCCACCTGCATCTGTTTTCCAATTGGCAGCTGGTAACTTTGGTTATAAAATTTTCGGGATAGTAATGTGGGCCGCAGCAGTTTCTTCTGTAGTAGGTGCGGCCTATACATCCGTTTCATTCATTCGTACATTCCATCCGTGGTTAGAAAAACATCATCAAAAAATCATTATCGCGTTTATTGCGATTTCAACTATCGTCTTTGTATTCGTCGGTCGTCCGGTCAGTATTCTTGTACTAGTTGGATCTGTAAATGGTTTAATTTTACCGATTGCGTTAGGCGTTATGCTTATTGCGGCGTATAAATCGAAAATTGTAGGTGACTACAAACATCCAATGTGGATGACTATTTTTGGAATCATTATTGTTATCGCGATGTCGATTATGGGTGTTTACACCTTAATTGAAGGAATTCCTCAATTGTTTAAATAGAAATCTCTGTTAATCGTACATTTACATTAGCGGCATGTTCCGCATGAGCCAACACTCTCTTTGATGTGATGCATGCCGCAAATGCGCTATTTCGAGATTTTTAATACTTCCTATAATGCCTTAAAAGAAAGGGGGTTTAACTTGATGAAACCATCTGAAATAAGAGGAACGATGCGCAGTGGTGAGATTTCTTCACCAACTTCTGGGTTGTGTGAAGAGTACATTCAAGCAAATCTGGTTATTTTACCGAAAGATTTGGCTTTTGATTTTCTATTGTTCTGTCAAAGAAATCCCAAATCTTGTCCGCTAATTGACGTCACAGACGCAGGTTCGTATATTCCGAAAATGTCTGCACCCAAAGCTGATTTACGTACTGATTTACCAAGATACCGCATCTATCGTAATGGAGAAGTCGTGGATGAGCCTACAGATATTAAAGAGTATTGGACTGACGAAATGGTCGGTTTCCTGATCGGCTGCAGCTTCACATTCGAAGATGCGCTAATTAAAAATGGCATTCCTATGAGACACAATGAAGAAGGCGTTAATGTGCCTATGTATAAAACATCAATTGAAACGTCGCCTGCAGGCAAATTTGCGGGACCGACAGTCGTCAGCATGCGTCCAATGAAAGAAGCGGATGTCATTCGGGCAGTTCAAGTCACCAGTCGTTTTCCATCGGTTCACGGTGCACCGATACATATCGGAAATCCAGAATCAATCGGTATAAAGGACATTCAACATCCGGATTTTGGCGATGCAGTGACGATTAAAGACGGAGAAGTACCCGTCTTTTGGGCATGTGGTGTGACACCCCAAGCAATTGCTATGCATATGAAGCCTCCATTGATGATCACTCACGCACCTGGTCATATGTTCATCACAGATTTAAAAAGTGAACATATAAGCGTGATTTGATTCTGACTGCTACCTTTGAACATCCACAATTACTGAAGTATCTCTTGGTTTATGACTGAGAGGTACTTTTTTGTGCTAGTATAAGCAATACAAGGTTAATTGGACGTGACCAAAACAAACGGAAAAGGAGGACCTTTAATTGAAATTCGTAAAATCGAAAATGAAGCAACTCGTAAAAGAAAATGAGGAACTGAAGATACGCTTAAAGCAAATCATGAAAGAACATGAGCTTGAAAAAGATTTCGCCCTTAAAGCGATGTACCATACTGATGTAGTAGAAGGGAAATTTCAAGCAAAATATCAGGAACTTTCATAATCAGCTTATTAGCAACAAGAATCCAAATCAGGGAATTACCTGGTTTGGATTTTTCTATATAATGGGATATTTAAAAAGTGTATGTGTACAGTTAATGACAATCTCCTATATTTCTTTGTAAACATGACGTTTGTCATACTACTCTTATGATACTTACACTTGTGAAAAACATTGCTTCTTACCATACTAATACATTCAAAGGAGTCTCCATTCATCCTGTTGATTTCCTAAATTAACCATTTTTATTAATCACTTAAGTGGTATTAAAAGGAGCTATGGCCATGAACCAATCAAATATTGCATGGGTTACGGATTCAACTGCTACCCTGTCTACAGAATTTATAGAAAAACATAATATCTATGTGGTACCGTTATTCGTTATTTTCGGAGAAACCGCTTACAAAGAAAACGTTGAAATCAGTTCAAGCGAATTTTATAAAAAACTTGCGTCCGCTAAGGATTTACCTAAAACTTCACAACCTTCTCCAGGCGAAATGCTGGAGCTGTTTAATGAAATAAAAAACAAATACAAGCACGTTATTGCCATTCATGCGACAGGTGCCTTGACTGGTGCGTATAGTGGTGCAGTCTCGGCGACAAAAGAAGCTGTAGTAGATGCGTTTGTTCTGGATTCTCAAATTGGATCATTTCCACTTGGAAAAATGGTGGAGCGTGCTGTGGCGTTAGATCAACAAGGAAAAACATTTGAAGAAATCGTTTCTGAAATCAAGACGTTGCCTGCAAAAGGTCGCCTGTTCTTAACGCCCGGCAGCCTTGAACAACTCCACAAAGGTGGGCGTGTAACGGGTTCACAAGCCGTGTTTGCAACTCTATTGAATATGAAAGTCGTCTTGAAATTTCATGAAGGACGTGCAGTGTTGTCCGATAAAGTACGAAGTCATAAGCGTGCCATCGCCAAAATGGCCGACTATTTAGAAGCCGAAAAAAATCACGTAAAAGAAGTGACTGTCCTCCACGCGGATAATTTGAAAGAAGCGACTCAAATGAAAAAAGAACTTCAAACGCAATATCCTCAGATTATTTTCTCAACAACAGAACTTAGTCCCGTGCCGGGCACTCATACGGGAAGAGGAACTGTCGGTCTTGCTTGGTTAGGAGAATAAGAATATTTAGAACTTAAAAAGTCGCCAAACCCTATGTATGGGATGGCGACTTTTTTGTTGTGTGGGCTCAACATGTATTGTCTCTTAGTGAAACGATGCTCTCGTTTTTGGAAATAAATCCTTCACTACAAATCGTGGATCTAAGTCGTGACTTTTATGAGAGTTAGTTGGAATAGTGATAAGTAAAGATAAAAAGAGACGCGAAGTGACAAAATCACATTGCGTCTCTCTTTGTAAATTCGAGAAATGAATTCCATTGTTTATGCTATTACGTTACCTTTTACGCGTTCAACTTCTTCAAGTCTAGCTTGAACTTGCTCTTCGCTTAAGGCGTGCTCCACGATATAGCGGTTGCGTGGATGCGTGCGACAAGCATCCGAACAGCTGCGCATATATAAGTGTTCGTTTTCTTCTGAACAAAGAATTTTATCATTACATTCTGGGTTAGCGCAGTTTACGTAACGCTCACAAGGTGTACCATCGAAATGATCTTTTCCGACGATTACGTGCTCGACTTTGTTGATCGGCACAGCAATGCGTTCGTCAAAGACATACATTTGTCCGTCCCAAAGCTGACCTTTCACTTCTGGGTCATTACCGTAAGTATGGATTCCACCGTGAAGTTGACCTACATCTTCGTAACCTTCTTTGACTAACCAACCGGAGAATTTCTCACAACGAATTCCGCCTGTGCAGTAAGTCAAAATCTTTTTGCCTTCGAATTGTTCTTTGTTTTCGCGCATCCATTGTGGCAAGTCACGGAAGTTTTTAATTTCCGGACGAACTGCCCCACGGAAATGACCTAGATCGAATTCATAGTCATTACGTGCATCGATGACGATTGTATCATCCTGTTGCATTTTTTCGTAGAATTCTGTTGGGGACAAGTATTGACCAGTAATTTCGTTCGGGTTGATATCATCTTCTCCAAGACCAAGATGTACCACTTCATTTTTCGCACGTACATGCATTTTTTTAAACGCATGACCTTCCGCTGCATCAATTTTCCACATCATATCTGCAAAACGTTCATCACTCTTCATCATATCCCTGTAGGCTTGGGTCTGTTCGATGGTTCCAGAAACGGTTCCGTTAATTCCTTCATGAGATACAAGAATACGACCCAATAAGCCGATTTCTTTACACGCAGCCAAGTGAGTTTGTGCGAATAATTCAGGTTCATCTATTAATACATATTTATAATATAACAAGACTTGATAAGCATTGTTTTCCATTTTAATTTAACCACCTTAATTTTATGGTAATTCAATCAATAAATATAGCATAAAAGTGATGAAATGAACAGTGCTAATAGGGAAAACAGACTGTTAAATTGTGTAGGAAAAGTGAATTTTAGATAAGTGGGGGTGAAATGGAGAAAAGGAATGGCGAATGCTGGATAAGACCATGTGAAATGGAGATATCCATCACTGAATTCTCGATATCCTTCCACTTAATCCAGATATCGAAAAAACCTTTAAAGGATAACGTCCATATTTTCTCGAATAGGATCCAAATGAACTTAATTCAACGGGGTGTATTGGTATGAAGGTTGATGTAATTGTTGTGGGAGCGGGGCTTGCTAGTAACTTATCAAGCATAATCATAATGAGACGTCTGCCTTCTTTTTGGAGGCAGACGTTTTTGTTTATATGAACGTTTAAAGATTTTGTGCAACCTGGCCCCTCATTCAGTCTACCTGGATCGCCGAACTGTCTACCTGAACAAGCATTCTCGTCCGGACAAGCCAAATGCGCAACAGAGAAGGAATTATTTTGTCTCCTGGAGTATCAGATATATTATTTAGGCGGATATTTATATTAATTATATAAAAATTTTAAATATTTTATGCAATATATTGCATTTCATTTAAAAAGAGAGTAGGATTACTGACAGTGATAGTTTCAGTATGCAATATATCGGAGTTGCATGAACTACAATCTTTCAAATTGCAGGAGGTAAACAAAATGGATAAAAAATTATCGTTATCAGCATACTCTGTCATTGGATTGATGCTGTTCGCTTTATTCTTTGGTGCAGGAAACTTAATATTCCCGGCAACTCTTGGTCAAAATGCAGGCACGAATGTATGGTTGGCAGTAGCTGGCTTTTTATTAACTGGAATTGGTTTACCGTTTCTTGGCATACTCGCAATGGGCTATTCAGGAAGTCGTAGTTTACAAGACCTTGCAAGCCGTATCCATCCGGTATATGGCGTCATTTTCACTGCCTTGCTGTATTTGACAATCGGACCGTTATTCGCAATTCCAAGAACTGGTGCGGTTTCGTTTGATATCGGTGTGGCTCCATTTTTAGGAGAAGGCCATGAACAGATTGGGTTAATTGTCTTCACCATCATATTCTTTGCTATAACACTTTGGTTATCTCTGAATCCGTCGAAAATGGTTGATCGTATCGGGAAATTTTTATCTCCAGCTATTTTAGTACTGCTGGGAATTTTACTTGTCATGGTAATCTTTAATCCGCTTGGCTCGATCCAAGCACCTCAAGACTCATATGCCAATGGTGCATTCATGAAAGGCTTCACTGAAGGCTATAATACGATGGATGCGCTAGCATCACTGGTATTCGGGATTATCGTCATTGATATTATTCGGAAAATGGGTGTTACATCCACTCCTGGAATTTTAAAGGCGACAGCTAAATCAGGCGCAGTAGCTACTTTCTTACTTGGCGTGATTTATGTAGGTGTTGCTTATTTAGGAGCTACGAGTACCGAAATGTTTGGTTTATTTGATACTGGTGGACCAGTGCTTACGAATACAGCTGCTTATTATTTTGGAACATTTGGTACCCTAATGATGGCTGTCATTATTTTTCTTGCCTGTTTAACGACTAGTATCGGTCTGATTACGGCATGTGGGGAGTATTTCCATAGCCTATTCCCTAAGGTGAGTTATAAATTATTCATTATCGGTTTTTCAACATTTTCATTTATCATAGCCAATTTCGGCTTATCGAACATTATTACTTACTCGATTCCAGTGTTGATGTTCTTGTATCCGTTGGCTATCGTCTTGATTATCTTAACGTTCGCATCACCGTTGTTTAAGCATTCGCGCATGGTTTATGTTTCGGCAACGGTCGTTACATTGATGGTGAGCAGCATAGATGGACTGAAAACGTTATGCACTTCATTAAACATGGAGTATTTCGATTGGATGAAACCAGTCATTTCGTTTTATGAAAACTACTTGCCTTTTTATGAACAAGGTCTCGGCTGGCTGATTCCTGTGCTCATTGTCATGGTGATTACAGGAATTCTCGCTTACGTAAGAAAAGCTTCACTCGCTTATTCACAATGATTTTAACCTAAAAACCCTCAAATCTCAGATACTTTTAAAGTATCAAGATTTGAGGGTTTTTTTATAGTTCTTCACGAGTATAAAATTCTTCTATTGCACGTAGCCAGTTGTCCCGCATCACTTGGGAGACGGATGCGGCATCACGTTTTTTTAATAATTCGATGATGGTAGCATGCTCCTTAATCGAATGGGTCGTCAAAACGATTGAATTATGGAAGAACTGTCTGAGTACATGGGCTTGTAAATTAGCAACCATCGATGTGATATAGGGATTGTTTGCGGCATCTACAATAATTTGATGAAACTCTTCATCAATTTTCAAGGCTGAAAAATAGTCTTTTGTTTGGATTGCATGTGAAAATCGTTCATTTGTATCTTCCATGTTATGAATCGTTTTTTTATCTAAGTTGGGTATCGCTAATTCGGCAGACAGTGCCTGCAAGGCGGCTAACGGAGGAAGGAGATCTTTAATGTCTTCTTTTCTCACAGTTGTGACCTGCGTGGCTTTTCCGGGAAACATTTCAACGAAACCTTGAACTTCAAGCAATTGTAACGACTCTCGGATAGGTGTTCGGCTGACACCCAATGCTTGAGCCAATTCCGTATCGTTCAATTTTTCTTCAGGACGTAATGTACCGTCAATAATCCATTGCTGCAACTGGTTAAAAGCATTCTCTTTGGCAGAGATGCGAATGGGTTTGGCATGATTAGTGGGTATCGGCATATAGGTAACAACCTTTCCTATCAAGAAATAATATGTATAAAAATGGATGATTTCTTCCATTATACAACAAATACTCTGTATGTGATATATTGCACTTTGAATTTAGCATTAATTTTAATTTATATCATATTCCAGTAATATAAAATAGATGATAAATAATACCAAACTAAAGGTGTTGAAGAGTACGAAGGTGGACGTTATTACCGCTTGATTTTGGAGGATAATATTTGTATTCATGCTTGGCATCTTTTACACTGACCTCAATTCAACACTGGAAAGCGGGTGGCATAATGTTTGGATTTAATGATTTGTGGAAATTTTTCTTTTCATTTTTCTTGGTGATGCCTCTTGTGACAATTCTTCATCAAATGGGTCATATGTTTTTCGCGCGCATTTTTGGAGGCAAGGTAAATATGCACATTGGATCGGGAAAAATTTTGACGAAGATTGGACCTCTACATATACGACGGTTGTACTTTTATGATGGTTGGTGTGAATATATTTCTTTGGCTAAAAAGAGACGTAGATGGCAGCTGATTTTGGTCTACTTGGGTGGATCGCTTTTTAATTTGACCGCTATATTACTGTTGAATGGCTTGATTTTGATGCGTGAACTGGAACCCGGCATTTTCTTGTATCAATTCGTTTATTTCTCTTTCTACTTCATTTTCTTTTCACTATTTCCCATATGGCATGGGGAGAACCCGAGTGACGGAATGGCTGTTTGGAATCTCATACGAAAGAAACCATTTAAAAATAATCCTACGATGTAATCCCTATTCGTGATGAGCGGATAAATACGTAGTGTCAGTTTGTCATGGTCCAGCTGGATTAGTAGGTGCAACACTTTCAAATGGCAAACCATTGGTTCAAGGGAAGCGGGCTCGGTGCAACTGTAGAGACGGGTCCAAATTGGTCTGAGAAATCTGTGGTGGATGGCAAATTGATTACAGGTCAAAATCCACAATCCACACCAAAAATGGTTGTAAAAGAATTAATAGAAAAATTAGGTTCATAAATAGGACTGCTATTCTATTTTGAATAATGTCATAGCTTTTTCACTGAAACAGTGAAAAGGCTATTTTTTGTGAATTGAAAAATTGGGAATACAGTTTATTTCATGATAAGATGATTCAATCATTCATTTTTGCGGAATGTAAAGGAGTTTTTATGAAAAATCGAAGTATTGTAGCTATATTTTATTTAATTGGATTAACCTTTCTGTCTTTGGGCATTAGTTTAATAATATTGGCTGATTTAGGGGCTGGAGCCTGGGATGCCATGTACGTAGGGCTAAATAATCTTTTTGGCCTAAGTGTCGGTGCGTGGGTCTTTATTATAGGGATATTACTTATTTTCATCAATGCTCTTCTATTAAGAGAGCGAATTGATATTTCTGCAGTAATCCCTGTAGTAACGGTTGGTTTTTTGATTGATTTCTGGTTGTTATTTGTTTTTGCTAACTATCAGGCACCGATTCTTCCAATTCGATTTGCCATGTTGGTTGGCGGTATTGCAGTGATTGCAGTAGGAATTGCCTGTTACTTACAGTCGAAAATTGCACGTAACCCTATGGATACTTTGATGATGGCAATTCAAACTTTGACTGGCAAAAGCATGGCTGTCTCTAAAACCATGATGGAGCTTGGCGTGTTGGTGATTGCGTTCATTCTCGGTGGCCCAATTGGATTGGGTACTATTTTTGTGACTCTTATGATTGGTCCAATGATTCAGTTCTTCTATCGACCGGTAACGAAGTTACGTGAACGTTTATGTAATGAGTCTGTTTTGCTATAGAGTGTATAAATAGATAAAGAGCAGTGAATTCTTCATGAATTCACTGCTCTTTTTTAGTTTAATGCGAAAATAAATCGGTTGAATGCTTCATATGTTTCTTTGTTTCTGGATCCACGAAGTGTTTCGCGGAATTAATGGCAATAGGTGCTTCGCCGAATCCACAGGCGATAAGTTTAACTTTACCTTCATACGTGTTGCTGTCCCCGACTGCGTAAACGCCCGGCAGAGTCGTTTCCATACTGGAATTGACTTTGATTGCATGTCGTTCCATCTCCATGCCCCAATTTTTCATGTTGCCAATATGTGAGCGGAATCCATAATTGACAATGACATAATCTGCCTTTAGTAATTCAATATCACCATCTGATTTTCGGACTGCCACATGCGTAAACGTATCACCTTCTGGTTCAAAATGATCCACTACAAATGGTGTTTTGATGACGACAGATGATTGATGAAGCAAATCCAAGCTATGTTCGTGCGCACGGAAAGAATCACGTCGATGTACGAGAGTGACTGTTTTCGCGATGGGTTCAAGCATGAGTGCCCAATCGACAGCTGAGTCCCCTCCACCAAATAATACAACGTCTTTTCCTGCAAATTTGCCCATGTCATCTACAAAATAATGAAGTTGCGTACCTTCGTATTTGGCTGCTTCTTCGAGTTCCAGTCGCTTTGGTTCAAACGCGCCATTCCCAGTGGTGAAAATGACTGATTTTGATAAGTGTTTCTCTTTTTCAGTTGTCAGTTGCCATGTACCATCTTCAAGTCTTGTCATATCTTCCACGGACTGATCTGTGACGATAGTGGGTGAGAAAATAGATAGTTGCTCGGATAAATTGGCTACTAAATCTTTTGCACACACTTTAGGGAATCCAGCAATATCGTATATGTATTTTTCCGGATAGAGTGCAGTTAATTGGCCACCTACATTGGGTAAACTTTCAATTATTTTGACTGACATCTGACGCATACCGCCGTAAAAAGCTGTAAATAATCCAGCAGGACCTGCCCCTATTATTGTTACATCATATACTTTCATATTAATCGAGCCCCTTGTCCATTAAGTGTCTACCATGAGTCTACCACTATCGTTGGTAATATAAGCATTATCACGCACATTTCAGTCGAAAGGATGAGAAGACTCTTACAATTATTTATCCGTAAAATGGCGATAAGGATAGTGAAGTTCTTATAAATCTTTCTCCAAAATAATCTTATGTTTCCCTTTAGCACTCGTATACGTGGAAATGATATTAAAACCATGTTTGATGTTAAGAATCAGCATTTCTTTTCGATTATTTCTGGATTTCGTTTGAACCGTTTTGTATTCGGCATTCTTAAGTAGCTTGTGTTGAAGTGCCATTAGTTTGGAAGCAATTCCTTGTTCGCGATAAGAACTGTGTACACCACCAAGCCAGCTATAAAATATATCGGGGCTGAGTTCATATCCCATTTTAAAACCGATTACTTCATCATTGGAAACTACAAGGCATGTAAGTAAGTTATGCTTGTTGTGAAATCCTCTAGAGAGAGTTCTGCTCCTTCGAACACGTGTTGATGAAGTTGTTGAATGCCAATCATATACTTTTCTTCGGGAATACCGTCAATATATGTATATACCATGAAGAACCTCCTGTTGTTGTATGAAAATGTTTCTATAAGACAATATATATAGGACATTAAATATGTTTTACAAGCCATATGTTTTACCTCCAAATTGAAGGGAATAATAAGCATAAGATGAAGATTCTAAAGGAGGCATTTACCATGAGAGAAAAAGAGGATTTTCCTGAATTTGAGCCAGAGCCTGTAGAAATTGAAAAACGGCAGAAACAGCAAGAAGAAAACGAAAAAGAGTTAAAACAAAATCAAAAATTGCACGACAATCGTGTGGAACAGAATCGCAATAATCAACAGCATGATATTCAAGGTGAAAAAGAATTGAACAATCAATCCAATGCAAACCAAAATGAACAGAACTTAAATGATTTGACGCATGACATTGCCAATAAGCAAGGGCGCAACTTTAATTAGGTTATTATTCCTGGGGCTTTGATGGCAACTAACATTAAGTTGTTTGCGAGACCTTACCAATTATTTGGTGAGGTCTTTTGGTTATAACGTCTCTTTTTGTTGATTATAATAGAAAGGGGGGTCTAAGTTTGAAAACTTATCAAGAACTTGCAAATTCAGTCGTCATTTCCGCAAAAAAGAATCGACTTCTCAGTTATGACAATACATTGACACTCGTAGGTACCGGAAGAAGTGCTTTTGTCTTTCGGATTAAGGCTTCCAGTAAAGCCATTAAAATCTTTTTTCCGGAATTCACATACATTGCAAAAGAAGAGGCGGATATCTATAAAGAACTGCATGGTATTTCGTATTTCCCGAGCATTTATGATACCGGACAGAACTATATTGTTATGGATTATATAGAAGGACGTACTCTTTTTAAATGTGTTAATCAAGGCATTCCCATTACTTCCGGCCATATTGATGAGATTGATCGGGCTTTATCAATGGCATTAAAGAAGGGGCTGAATCCTTCAGATATTCACTTAAGGAATATTATTATTACTGCAAATAACGACATCAAGCTAATTGATGTCGCTCGTTTCAGGCAAACAAAAGATTGTTCCCAATGGAATGATTTAAAAGCGGTATATCTACAATTTTATACGAAGCGATTCTTTCCGAAAAAAATTCCGGCTGGCGTTATGAACACATTAGCTTTCTTCTATAAAAAACATCTGATTCCGCATCAGTTGTCATCATCGAAAATCGGATAAATAATATTAATATTTATTATGCAGCGAGCGGCAGATTTTTAACTGCCGCTTTTTCATATGAAATGAAAATTTAAGTTATTTATAGATTATTGATGGGCAAAACGGTGGAGTGTTTGATTTCCCGTAAGGCAAGACTGGTCTGGATTCGAGAGATGCCTAGTTTATTCAGTTTGCGAATGAATTGTTCGAGTTCATGGCGGTTCCTGTTCGCTACTTTTAATAAATAATTGTATTCGCCAGTCAGGCAATGACATTCCAAAACAGCGGGGAGGGATTCCAAATTCTTTTCCAAAATTTCAAGTTTCTCTGCCTGATGGATATCGGTGCTGATAAAGATGTAGCACAAGAGGTCGAAACCGAGTTTTTGCTGATCGAGAATGGCGACTTGTCTATTGATATATCCTTCGGTTTCCAGCCTTCTTATGCGCGCATGCGTAGCAGGGGGGGACAGACTGACACGTCGACCGAGCTCTGCGTTGCTGATATTCGCTTGTCTTTGCAGAATATCGAGAATTTGAATATCGATTGGATCGAGTACTTTACTAATCAATGATTCCATGGAGTTTACCTCTTTCTTTTTTATTCCAAAAAAGCCTCTTGGTCAAGTATTTAATGGAATAATATTAAGTATCTATAGTATATTCTTTTGTTTATTTTGAATTCAACGGATATAACAAAATAATATATTGTAAAAACTATAAAGGTGCTAAAATTAATTTAATAGGAAGAGGGGGTGGATGATATGCCATACATTTATTATCTATTGTTGTTGTTTACAAGCTTGTTGTGGGGTGGCAATTTTGTTGTAGGGAAATCATTAGTGGACCATGCTTCTCCAGTGACGTTAACGACATTGAGATGGTTAATCGCTGTTATCTGCCTGATTCCAATTGTGTGGTGGAAAGAGAAGAGTCTAGTGCTTTCCCGAAAAGCCATCTTGCCACTCGTATTGATGGGGGCAACAGGAGTTGTTTTATTTAACCTTTTTCAATTCCTGTCTTTGAATTTCACGTCTGCAACAAATGTAGGATTGATTTCAACGTTTAATATGTTTTCCATTGCCTTGTTTTCATTTGTGTTTTTAAAAGAGAAAATCAACAGATTCCAGATAGGTTCTATGTTTATTTCTTTCACGGGTGTTTTGTTGGTTCTTACAAAGGACATGTCGAAGTACTTTTTTCCATAGGTTTCAATAAGGGCGACTTATTAATGATGGCTGCGGTATGTATCTGGGGGTTGTATTCGGTTATCAGCAAGTGGGCGATGAAATATACAACGCCATTGAAAGCGACATTGTATTCTGGGGTTTTTGGCGTAATGATGTTAATCCCTTTTAATGTGAAGGACTTTGCTATTAGCAACATGGATACACCCTTCATTCAATCAGTTCTTTATACCGGAGTCGTCTCTACGGTAATCTGTATGTTGTTATGGAACATAGCCGTTCAAAAAATAGGTGCAACGACGTCAGGCATTTTCCTGAATTTTAATCCGATTTTCACCGCCATTCTTGCTTATCTTTTACTAGGGGAACGCATGACTTGGATACAGGGAATGGGAAGTTTGATAGTTATCACGGGTTGCTTATTGTTTACATATTTTAAAGCGAAGCCGTTCCTAGGAAAATTCCAGCTGTTTGGGAAAAAGAGTGTCCAGGTCGCTATCGTTAGAAAATAATTGAAAATGTGAGAAGCAAACGAACCTTGGTCAAATATAGACCAAGGTTCGTTTTTTATGCTCAATTTATTTAGCTGGTACTGCTTCGATTTCTTTTGTCAGTTTCACCAATTCATCAATTAATTCGCCGATGTAGGCAATTGTGTCACGAAGCGGTTGTTCAGTTGTAATGTCGACGCCCGCCATTTGAGCAAGTTCAACCGGCGACTTCGTACCGCCTGCTTGAAGAACTTCCAACCACTGAGCTACAGCCGGTTCGCCTTCTTCTAAAATACGTTTTGAAACTTGTGTAGAAATTGTCAGTCCAGCGCTGTAAGTGTATGGATACAAGCCCATATAATAATGAGGTTGGCGCATCCATGTCAATTCAGCTCCTGGCGTGATTTCAACTGCATCTCCCCAGAATTCTTCCAGTACACCTCGTTTGATTTCATTCAAAATCCCCGCATTGACGTTTTTACCTGCATCCACGCGTTCATAGACTATACGTTGATAAGCAGCTTCAAGTAAATGTGTCACGAAGTTGTGGTAGTAAGTGCGTGCCACGATAGAAGAAATGACCCATCGCTTGAACTTCGGATCGTCCGAGTTTTCCAGCAAATGGTTCGCCATCAGCATTTCATTCATCGTCGATGGTGCTTCAATGAAGTATAAGGATGGTCGGGAGTTAAAGACATTTTGATTTTTATGGGCATTGTAGAAATGACCTGCATGTCCCAGTTCATGTGCTAACACGAATACTTCATTCATACGGCTTGACCATGAAATTAAAATGTAAGGATGGAAACCGTACGGGCTGGAGCAGAAAGCACCAGTAGATTTCCCTTTATTTTGTGCAAAGTCAATCCAGCGTTCATCGAATGAACGGTTGACCATGTCCAAATAGTCATCACCCAGTATCGCAAGTGCATCGTTCATATATTTCTTGGATTCTTCGATCGTGATTTTTGGTTCATATGAAGGATCCAATGGAATCTTCAAGTCCGCAAAAGTCATTTCTTCCAATCCGTGAACATCTTGAAGCAATTTCGCATACTTACGCATATGTGGTGCAAGCTCAGTCATAATCAAGTCGATTTGACGGTCAAACAATGACTTATCCACTTCCTGACCAAACAACAAATAATCAAAAATATTGTCATAGCCACGTAAATCAGACGTTGTTTTTTCGATTTGTAAATTCATATCGTACGTTTTTGCTGTTGTATGCTGATAGTTTTTCAGTTGATTTGAAAATGCTTTAAATGCAGCACGGCGAACATCGGTATCTGTCTCCGCTTCCCAATCGCCTTCAAAAAGCACATAGCTTAACGGATATTTTTTACCATTCACTTCAAAATCTTCAAAGGATAAATCGACCATTTTCGTCGTATTATACAACTCGTAAGGACCATCAAATGAAGAAGAGTATGCAGCCAATGTTTTTTCCACTTCAGGATGAAGCTGATGTGGTTTTTTGCGAATCAATGTCTTCAAATAATGTCCGAATTCAGTTGCGTTTTTCATTGCTTCTTCCAAAACTTCCACAGGCAACTCCAGTAATTCACTATCCACAAAAGATAATTTACTGCTTAAGCTCGCTGACACTGAACCGAATCGAGCAGAACGCATTTGTGCATCACTGTCTGTTTGATCAGTACTGTATGCAAGGCCGGCGTAGGTGCCAAGTGGAACGAACATTTTATATAAGCTTTCATATCCTTTTAATGCTTCTTTAGCAGAATGTGCATCTTTAATCTGACCTTTGAATTGTTGATGGAAAGCATCCACTTCTTTTTCAAGCGCGACAATTGCATCTTGATAAGCTTCTTCTGAAGTGAACAAATCTTGTAAATTCCACGTTTCTTCTCTTTTGACATCTGAACGTGCAGGTAAACTTTGAACCATTTTCATCTCTCCCTTTTATCACGGATGTCGAACTAAAAACTATTATATCTTTATTTATTGAAAAATTCACTCTTTTTGTAAAATTTTATTGTTTCAAAAATTAAGTGGAAATAATAGATTTCCTAARCCCTGAAATTTTTAAGCTCTGTTCACCGTATGTCTTTAAAAGATTAAGTTTCATCAATATGTAAACGGGGATAACAAGTGTATATAATCAAAAAAAATACCAAAAAAGCAGGATAGAAATGGTTCATTTCCATCATCATAGTAAGAGACAGAATTAATGAGATAATTCTTAATTATTCGCGTTTTAATGCACTGAGATTTTTGTTTTGACGCAATTAATCCGATGTTATAAGATTAGTAATACCAAGTAAGTCTATATGAATTAGGAGGAATTAATAAAAATGAAGAAATTAACTACATTATTAGCACTGCTACTTACGGCAGTCTTTATGTTATCAGCTTGCGGTTCGAAGGACGATAACGCATCTAAAGATGAAAAGAACACAAGTTCATCTGAAAGCGATTTGTTAGCGAAAGTGAAAAAAGATGGGGAATTATTAATTGGTACTGAAGGAACTTACCCACCATTCACATACCATGATGAAAGTGGTAAGTTAACTGGATTTGACGTGGAAATTGCTGAAGAAATCGCATCACGTTTAGGTGTGGAACCGAAATTCATGGAAACACAGTGGGATGCAATGTTCGCAGGTCTAGATTCTAAACGTTTTGACATGATAGCTAACCAAGTAGGAATTAAAGAAGAACGACTAGCGAAATATGATTTCTCTGAGCCGTATATTTCTTCAGCAGCTGTACTAGTGACACATGCAGATAACAAAGAAGTAAAAAGCTTTGAAGATCTTAAAGGGCTGAAATCAGCGCAGTCATTAACAAGTAACTATGCTGAACTTGCTAAATCTTATGGTGCAGAATTGGTAGGCATAGATGGATTTAACCAAGCAATTGAATTGTTGAACTCTCAACGTGTAGATGCAACGATTAATGATAAACTTTCCGTTTTGGATTTCCAAAAACAAAAACCGAATGCAAAAATTCAAATTGTAGATGAAGCAGACGACGTGGCTCAAAGTGGATTAATGTTCCGCAAAGGTAATGAAACTTTAGTGGAGGCTGTAAACAAAGCCTTGAACGAAATGATTGAAGACGGCACGTACGACGAAATCTCGGAAAAATGGTTCGGCGAAAATGTCTTGGAATAGTTTTTTCGTCGACCCTGAAAAAATGGAGCGCTATCTAGATATCGCGCAATCATCCCTCCTGCCTTTGCTGGAGGGTGCTGTTGTATATACGCTTCCATTGTCTTTAATCTCCTTTATATTAGGACTTGCGTTAGCCATACTGACGGCTTTGGGAAGAATCTCGACCGTTAAGCCGTTTCAATGGATTGCCCGTTTCTACGTGTCTGCGATTCGCGGTACGCCATTATTGGTACAGTTGTTCATTTTATTTTATGGATTGGGTTCTGTAGGAATTGTCATTGATCCATTTCCAGCGGCGGTAATCGGATTTTCCTTAAACGTTGGCGCCTATGCTTCAGAAGTAATTCGTGCGGCTATTCTCTCTATACCTAAAGGTCAGTGGGAAGCTGCACATATGATTGGGATGACTTATTCTCAAACATTGAAGCGCGTGATTTTGCCACAAGCAACTCGTGTGTCCATTCCACCACTGTCGAATACATTCATCAGTTTGGTAAAAGATACGTCATTGGCATCTCTGATTCTCGTAACGGAAATGTTCAGAAGAGCCCAGGAAATTGCGGCAACAAATTATGAAGTTTTACTGTTATATACAGAAGTAGCGATTCTTTATTGGATTATTTGTTTCTTCCTTTCGCTTATCCAAGGTCGACTGGAACATCGCTTCGATCGCTATGTATCGAGATAACAAAAGGATGAAGAAAGGAGTAAGAGATGATTTCAATAAATGGATTAAAAAAACAATTTGGCGATCTAGAAGTTTTAAAAGGAATCGACCTGCAAGTTAATAAAGGCGAAGTTATTGTGGTTATTGGCCCTTCTGGATCAGGCAAGACGACATTGCTTCGATGCTTAAATATATTGGAAGTTCCGACTTCAGGCAGTATTACAATCGATGACCAGACGGCGGATTTCTCGAAATCCGTCCCTAAAAGAACGATTGATCTATTTAGAAGAAAGTCAGCGATGGTTTTCCAGCACTATAACTTGTTTCCACATATGACAGCCATTCAAAACGTAATGGAAGGTCCCGTTACTGTGAAGAAACTGTCAAAAGCAGAAGCGCGTAAAAAGGCAGAGCAGTTATTGATTAAGGTGGGTTTAGGGGACAAGCTTGATTTCTATCCCCATCAACTTTCAGGTGGTCAACAGCAACGTGTAGGTATCGCCAGAGCGCTGGCGCTCGAACCGAAAGTGATGCTGTTTGATGAACCGACCTCTGCACTGGATCCCGAGTTAGTTGGGGAAGTATTGCAAGTGATGAAAGATTTAGCTGGCGAAGGCATCACAATGGTAGTAGTAACGCATGAAATGCGATTTGCCAACGACGTGGCGGACGAAGTCATCTTTATGGATCAAGGTAAAATTATCGAGCGCAGCAAACCAATCGACATGTTTACAAATCCAAAAGAAGAACGGACAAGACAATTCCTGAACTTGCTTCAATAAAAGAGATTGATTCAACGTAAAAAGACATCCAATTAGACAGTCTAATTGGATGTCTTTTTTTGGCATAATAATGAACTTTGTTAAAAATCTTTCAATCCGTTTTTAAATAGAGGCTACTCATTTTAAGAAAATAATGTTAAATTATAGTGAAATTCCATTGAAAATCTTGCTAACCACTAAGAGAATGCAATCTATTTTTAATCAGTTACGTGTGTATAAAATGTTGGTGTGGAAGATAAAAATTACGAGGTGTGAGAAATGTCTGGAGATAAAAGATTAGCAACGGCTAAAGAAATTAGAGAGAGTCTGCAAGCAGATTGTACAAACTGCTTTGGTCTATGTTGCACAGCTCTAAATATTATTGCATCAAGTGATTTTGCAATTAATAAAGCATCTGGAATACCTTGCCCTAATTTAAAGTCAGATTACCGTTGTCAAATTCACAGTAGTCTTAGAGAAAATGGATTTAAGGGGTGTACAG